>CAIPDT010000161.1 GCA_903863905.1 uncultured Methylococcaceae bacterium | reverse complement strand
GAGAGGTTTTCGGGGTTTTTAAAACTAAGCTGTGCAATTTGATGCTGGACAGGCAAGAGTTGATTCAGGAAATCAATTAACAGATCCTTGCTACCTTCTTCACCAAAAAGCTTTTTGAAGCCAAAGTCCGTATAGGGATTGAAATATTTACTAATCATAAATCGGTCAGCAGAAAGGATTATTATCGTTGCTCATATCATAGCACAACACACGAAAACGCTTGAAAAAGGGGGTCTTTTGTTCATTAAAGATGACACCATTCCGGCTAAATCCAGAAATAAGGCAGCCTAGTTTTTCGATAAAAGTTTGCTTTGAATTTAACCTTTTACACACACGACTTGCTTGAGGCTATGTAATATTTGGGTTAGATCATTTTGATTGGCCATGACTTGATCAATATCTTTGTAGGCACCGGGGATTTCATCCAACACACCTTTGTCTTTTCGACAAATAACACCGGCTGTTTGATTGGCGAGGTCTGCTTCAGTGAAGTATTTTTCGGCGGCGGTTCTGCTCATTCGACGTCCTGCACCATGAGCACTAGAGCAAAAGCTTTCGGGATTGCCTTTACCCGCAACGATGTAACTACGCGCACCCATGCTACCCGGTACAACTCCTATATCACCGGCTCTTGCTCGAATAGCACCTTTTCGGGTCACCCAGACATCTTCACCGTAATGGTGTTCTTTGGCAATATAGTTGTGATGACAATTCACCACTTCAGTTGTGACTACAAAGGGAGGCAGGTGACGCGATAAGGCCAATAGCACAAGATCCAACATAGATTGGCGATTTTGCATGGCGTATTCTTGCGCCCAATGAACTGCCTCAACGTAATCATTGAAATATTCTGTGCCTTCAGGGAAGTAGGCTAAATCTCGGTCAGGTAATTGAATCATCCAGCGCTCCATATCTTTTCGAGCTAGACTGATAAAATAAGCGGCAATAGCATTTCCAATGCCCCGACTACCGGAGTGCAGCATAACCCAAACTTGGTCAGTTTCATCAAGACAAACTTCAATAAAATGATTACCAGAACCCAGTGTCCCCATTTGATTTGTCCATTTAGAAAACTTACCAAACGCCTTAAGTAGTTCGGGATGTCGGTCTGTCAGACTTTTTAAACCGGCTTCAAAGGGTTTAGCGGCTTCGACTAGAATTCGATCATCTGCATGTTGAGCACGACCAACAGGAACGTCTCGGGTAATTTGGGCAAATACTTTTTGTAAGGCTTTTTCATCCAGATCATTAGCGCTGATTGATAATTTAGCGGCGACCATGCCGCAACCTAAATCAACACCGACAGCCGCGGGGATAATGGCTTTGTGAGTGGCGATGACTGAGCCAATGGTGGCGCCAATGCCTAAATGTACATCAGGCATGACAGCGACATGGTGATAAATGAACGGCATACTGGCAATATTACTTAATTGCACCATTGAGAGTTCATCAACATCAGTCGTCCAAATTTTAACGGGAACGCGTTGATCTAGCAGTACTTGTTTAATAGGCATAAAAGTAGGATGCTGGGATTAAATACATCATCAGTCATTTGCGCGGAACAAATTAGCTGATTGATAGAAATTCTAGAATTATACTGATAAGGAATGGCGTGTCCTAGTTATAAAAGATCTTTTTTAAAGGTATAAGTACGTTTACTATAAACTTAAAATGCCATTCGGGACATTCCTTGACTCTTAAAGTGATTTTATTTCTTTTATAGATAATTTTGATATTTCAGCAATAGAATCAATATCAAAACCTTTTGCAAGCAGGATTCTAGCCACATCAAGTGCTTTAGCTTTTTCACCTTCGATTTTACCTTCGATCTTACCTTCAATCTTGCCTTCGATTTTGCCTTCGATTTTGCCTTTAACTATACCTTGCTGTTCGCCATCAGCAAAAGCCGTATCAGTCACTGCCTTCGCTTCATTGTAAGACAGCACACTTTTTAAATAATCATCATATTGGTCGGTACTCAAATGCGATACTTCAGCAATATCAAAGCCTTTTTGAAAGACGGGTTCATTTAAAATAGCCGGGATATGATCCATATCCTCTAGGTGTTTTAAGAAATACACCCATTTGTCAAAGTGAGTTTCTAGTTCATGTTCTGTTTTGTTGAACAGCGGCATTTGCAGGAATTTAAAATGCAGTTTATCGTAGAAAATATCGCCGTCTTGATCTTTTAAACTGACATCACGTCTAAATTTACGCTCTTCTTCTTTTTCATCGTAAATAAAATCCAAAATGGCAATAAAATACACGGGCAATAGCCGAAAATCCCATCCCCCTTTTTGGCCTTGCTCACGAATTGGAAAAGTTGAATAAAATAAGGAGCGGTCTTTAAAAAAATGCATCTTTGCTTTTTGCATTTCAACGATAAAACGCTCACCGCTGGCGCTTTCGCAGTAAATATCAAAAACTGCTTTACGATCTTCGATCGTCGTTGAGAGGTTTTCTGGGTTTTTAAAACTAAGCTGTGCAATTTGATGCTGGACAGGCAAGAGTTGATTGAGGAAATCAATTAACAGATCCTTGCTACCTTCTTCACCAAAAAGCTTTTTGAAGCCAAAGTCCGTATAGGGATTGAAATATTTACTAATCATAAATCGGTCAGCAGAATGGATTATTATCGTTGCTCATATCATAGCACAACATGAACACGCCTCAAAAATGGGAGCTTTCGTTCATTAAAGATGACACCATTCCGGCTAAATCCAAAAATGAGGCAGCCTAACTCTAATTTTGTTCTGCTTTATGTTGAGAGCCTTAACTGAACAAGCTACTAGGCCGGCGGTGTGTCCTATGTTAGATGAGACGGCAAGTGCGTGTAGGGTTTATGAATACCGTCCAGTCGCGTGTCGTACCTATGGTTTTTATGTGCAACATGACTTAGGGTTGTATTGTAATGATATTAAAGCTAAGGTGGAGGAGGGCGCTTTGGCAGACATGGTATGGGGTAACCAAGACGCCGTTGATAGGCGTCTTAAGCAATTGGGCGACAGTCGAGAATTAACCGATTGGTTCGCGAGTACGTTTGAAAAATAATCCTCCTACCGATACCGTTTAATCATTGCGCTTAAGGGTAGGGCTTTAATTTTACTGGCATGGCCAGCAGAGCCAAAGGCTTCATAACGACTTTGACACAAGGTTTGCATCGCCTCTCTGGCGGCCTTGTAAATCTTTCGAGCATCTAATTCAGCGACGTTTTCAGGTTGACCTATAAACTGCCGAATAGCACCGGTAGAGGCCATGCGTAAATCGGTATCAATATTCACTTTACGCACCCCGTATTTAATCCCTTCCACAATTTCATTGACCGGAACACCGTAGGTTTCAGGAATAACGCCTCCGTGTTCATTAATCACTTTTAACCAATCTTGAGGGATAGAGCTGGAGCCGTGCATCACGAAATGGGTATTCGGCAAGCGTTTTTGTAAGGCTTTTAAACGACTAATCACCAGTACTTCACCGGTGGGTGGTTTGCTAAATTTATAAGCACCGTGACTGGTGCCAATCGCAACAGCAAGTGCATCCACTTGAGTTTGTTTGACAAACTCAATCGCTTCATCAGGATCAGTTAACAGTTGGCTGTGATTAAGCGCACTTTCTGAGGCGTTAGCCTCTAAGGAACCTAAGCACCCTATCTCACCTTCGACAGAAACACCACAGGCATGCGCCATTTTAACCACAGTACGAGTGACTTCTACATTGTAGTCAAAGTTGGCAGGCGTTTTCATGTCTTCTAATAGAGAGCCATCCATCATCACCGAGCTAAATCCTGATTGAATGGCTTGTGCGCAAATGTCTGGAGAGGGACCATGATCACGATGCATAACCACGGGAATATGCGGATATTGTTCAATAGCGGCTAAGATCAAATGCCGCAGAAACACTTCGCCCGCATAACTGTTTGCACCGGCAGAGCCTTGCATAATAACGGGACTATGGCAGGCATCGGCGGCTTGCATAATCGCTTGAACGTGTTCCATGTTACTTATATTAAAAGCCGGCACCGCAAAGTTGTGTTCCGCTGCATAATCTAAAAGTTGTCTCAATGAGACTAAAGCCATGATAAAATCTCCAGGTTATGTGTTTAGGGTCGGCAATATAACACATCAGCATTTAAAGGGAAGGTGGTTAACCTTGGATAACTATTGAGTAAGTGATGGCTGTAAAAAATTAGGTATGATTATCTCTAGTCTTTAAGTTGTTTTTTACCCGTCAACGGTAAGCGATAACGGGCGAAGAGTCGATAAAAAAATTCCATAATCGGTAATAATAACGGCACATTCTCAATAATGGGCGCTAGGCGTCTGTAATAAGGGAGGTGTTTCCAGACCTTTAAAAATCCAAGTACCCCCGATTGTATGTGTTGATTTTCATCAATTACGTGCATTCGGTCCATCGTTTGTTTGTAGGTTAAGCCCGCTTCGACTAGCGCCGATTTTTCTTTGCTAATATCCACCCATCTAATATTGCCGTCTTTATCCAACTTTTTCATTGCGTTGATTTCAATGTTGCAGATGGGGCATTCACCATCATGGAAGCAAGTGACTTTAGGTGCGGCAGGTTTTGGTGAGGCAGTCATTCAGGTATCCTTATAAGGAGTCAATAATTTATGTGGTTAGGAATGTTGAGTGTTATTGTTCTTCTTCTTAACCACAAAAATCATCCTATCAGGATAATGATGAATAGCAAATTCAAGTATTGAGTGAGTGTCTTTAAATTTTACTCGCATCATTAGCGTTATCAGCATCCGATGCTATTGAATATATTGAAATGGGGGCGGGTCTTTGCTTGGTATCCAGTACAAAAGCGGGCATGTGAAAAAAGCATTCTGTTAATATTTCATCAAATTCGGGATGATGGTCACAGACTTTAATAAAAAATTCAAAGAGGGAGTTTTGTAATTTTGGGCTATTCAAAATTAAAAAAAGCCCTGTACTTGAGCTAACTTTATGGCGTTTGATAATCAGTTTTATTACTTTTCTAATGACTTCTTTGCCGGTGTATTGAGCCAGTAATGCTAAAAATATTTTGCCATGTTTAGAGTGAGGATAATACAACTGCATACAGATGACTTTAAAAAAAATCTCAGGTGATGAGAATAAAATAGCGGTCATCATTAAAGGTTCTGTCAGGGTTAAGCGTTGATAATAAAAGCGCCCCATTAAAAACCACTGTTTTTGGGTCAACATACTGTTAGGATTATACTTACAGACTGCTTGTTCGATAATGTGGGCTAAGTCTAAATCGCCTTTAGCTTTGTTTGCTTTGACTGAGACAATTTCAATATTATCTGGACAGTAACCCCGCGTGTTATCGACTCTATCAATTGACCAATCTGTCATTTCTTTGTGTGCAAAAGTAAACAGTTCTTCTGTGATAGGGCAAATTCCTTTGGTCAGTTTTAATTTCTCTATTAAATCATTAGAGGTAATCGTGACTTCAAGACCTTTTCTTAAGCACCGATCCCGGATACTGAGTATTTTTTTTTCATACTTATTAGAGTGTTGTTTCGAGACATTTTGTATCTTGCCTGCTTCAAAACCATACTGAACTTGTTGTCGATGTTCTTCTTCAAAATTATTTAAGTCTAAACGTAAATCAAAACGATAATGATCAAAGCCAATTTCAAATGCTAAATTACTCATACCGAACCTTAAAACATGAAGGACTCATTGCTGACCTCTTTAAGGCCATTTCGTAACTTAAGGCATTGAGAACACTAATTGAGATGCAGTTACGATCTGCATGGAGGCTTAGGGTATTTTCCTAAGGCGGGACAAAAATAAGAATTTGTTGGCTAAATCTTGGTATTATGCAAATAATCTAAAGATACGCTCAACTAACGGTTTGATTATCACTGAAAAATCCCACAATGGCAATCAGAGTTATCATAAGTTTAATCTATTTCCCTCATTATTATTTAAGTCAGGAGTCAACGTGGAATACATAACCCATTTTATCGATCTTTTTTTACATCTAGATAAGTATCTCAGTGAGATTATTCAAGCGTATGGTTATGTGACGTATTTGATATTATTTGTGATTGTGTTTTGTGAAACAGGCTTAGTCATATTGCCATTTTTACCGGGTGATTCGTTATTGTTTGCAGCGGGTACGTTTGCGGCTAAAGGCGATTTTAATTTGGGGTTATTGTTTTTAGTATTAGCTGTGGCGGCTATCTTGGGAGATAGCGTTAACTATGAAATAGGCCGTTTTTTGGGACCTAAAATAGCCAAACAAGCACATAATCGGTTTTTAAATAAAGAACATGTAGACAGAACCCACGCCTTTTACGAAAAGTATGGCGCTAAGACTATTATTATTGCGCGTTTTATTCCTATCATTCGGACATTTGCGCCTTTTGTGGCCGGTATTGGCGAGATGAGTTATAAGAAGTTTTTATCCTACAACGTGATAGGTGCGTTAGGGTGGATTACGGTTTGTATGATGGGGGGTTATTGGTTCGGTAACATTGAGATTGTTAAGAAAAACTTTACCATGGTGGTTATGGGCATTATGGTGGTGTCAATAATGCCAGCCGTTATAGAATATCTGCGTTATAAGTTTGCTAAAAAGGCGTAAGTATGTCCTATTTTTAAAGATTTAAAGTTCAATACGAATACCTAGTTCAACAACGCGATCCACGGGGATCTTAAAGAAGTCAATGGCGCTTGTAGAGTTATGAAATAAGAATTGAAATAAAGCTCTACGCCATTTTGGCATGGGGCTTTTATTTCTAAAAAAGACTTGCTCACTGCCAATAAAGAACGAGGCTTTTTTAGGATTAATGTCTAAACCTTCTTGTAAGCAAAGCTCTAGAGCGCGTCTTACGTCCGCACTTTGTTTAAATCCGTAATACAGTTTTACGCGATAAAAGTTACGATGCTGACCGAAGCGTCTGATTTTAAGTAAGTGTGCTTCGTCTACATAAGGTTCATTCGTTGTGACAATACTGAGAACGATAATTTGTTTATGTAGGACATGATTGTGTTCTAAGTTGTGCAGAAACACTTGCGGTAAACCGTGCAGTGTTCTGGTTAAGTAAATAGCAGTGCCTTCTACGGTTGCAATTTCGCTAATATCACGTGCTTCAAAATCTTCAAATAAAGTGCGTCTTTCATCCATGTACTTGGTGAGTAAGCTTCTGCCTTTTATCCACGTTGTTAAGATTAAAAATAATACCGTAGCAATCACTAAAGGCAGCCATCCGCCAGTGGGTATTTTTAAACTATTTGAAGATAAAAAGATTAAGTCTACGAACACAAACGAACATAAAAACGTGAGGCGACTCAATTTAGGCCAATTCCATAACTCTTTAAAGATGATAAAAGCTAATATGGTGTCAACGATCATGGTGCCTGTCACCGCAATGCCGTAAGCTGAAGCAAGTGCGGATGAAGATTTAAAGGAAATAACTAGGATAAAAACTGAGACCATTAAGAGCCAGTTAATAGCCGGTACATACACTTGGCCCATTGATTCGCCTGAGGTATGTAAAATATTCATGCGTGGACAATAACCGAGTTGAATGGCTTGTCGAGTCACCGAAAACGCGCCTGAGATAACCGCTTGTGAGGCAATGACGGTGGCTAGGGTTGACAGGATTAATAACGGATATAAAGCCCAGGTAGGCGCAAGTAAGTAAAAAGGATTTTGGATGGCGTCTGGATGGTTAATGAGCAAGGCGCCTTGGCCAAAATAATTAAGCAGTAAGGCTGGAAAGACGAAACCAAACCAAGCATAGCGGATCGGCTTAAGTCCAAAATGTCCCATATCTGCATAAAGTGCTTCGGCCCCGGTAATGGCTAGTACCACGGCGCCCATAATTAAGAAACCATGCCAGCCTAATTCAAAGAGGATGTGTACGGCGTAATAGGGATTTATGGCCATCAGTACCGTCGGTTCTTCGATGATATTAATAATTCCTAAGAAACCGAGTAAGCCAAACCAAAAGATCATCACCGGAGAAAATATTTTACCGACTTTGCCAGTGCCTTTAGCTTGGATAACAAATAAGCACCCAAGCACGGCTATGGTAATCGGAATAATATAATCAGTGAGGGAGGGGGCGATAATTTGTAAACCTTCAACAGCACTGAGTACTGAGATAGCTGGGGTAATAACACTGTCACCAAAAAATAAAGAGGCGCCTAGTAAACCGAGAACAGTAATGAAGGTGGTTTTTCGTTTAAGTTTTTTGGCGTCATTAGATTCAATTTTTTTGATGCCTTGTAACGCTAAGGCCATTAAGGCCATGATGCCGCCTTCACCTTTATTATCGGCTCGCATGATAAAAATGGCATATTTAGTCGTTACTACCAGAGTTAAAGACCAAAAAATTAAAGATAAAACACCAAGAACATGGAGTTTGTCGATCGATACCCCATCTTTAAAAACTTCTTTAAGGGCATAGAGAGGGCTGGTGCCAATGTCACCAAATACAACACCAATGGCGCCTAGCGCTAAATTTGTGAGTTGTTTGTTAGGTGAGTGTGTATTTGAGTGTGATGACATTATTTAATGATTCGTTTTAAGGCAAGTTAACATGAAAATAGACAAGTCCTAGTTTAATCCTGTTCGTAAAAACTGAATATGATGTTTAAGAGGGTATTTTAAGTTAAGTTGAGCGGATGTTATAGTTAAAAAATATAAAATAATTAATGAGTCTTTATAGAGAATTGTATTTTTTAAATACAGGTGAGTTATTTAGTTCCGTTGATTAACTTGCGCAAAAGCCTAAAAAGGCAGGATAATCTATCGCCTTGAATCTATAAATAAATAATGTTGGCATGGAATTTAATTTAATTAATAACGATGGTTTAGCTCGGCGCGGGCGTCTCACTTTTGATAGAGGGGTGATTGAAACGCCTATTTTTATGCCAGTGGGTACCTATGGGACTGTTAAATCATTAACGCCTGAAGATTTAACCGGAATAGGCGCACAAATCATATTAGGGAATACCTTTCACTTAATGTTACGCCCAACCACAGCGGTGATTAAAGAGCATGGTGATTTGCATGACTTTATGCATTGGGATAAGCCTATTTTGACTGATTCTGGTGGTTTTCAGGTCTTTAGTTTAGGGGCGTTAAGAAAAATTACCGAGCAAGGCGTGACTTTTAAGTCACCGTTGAATGGCAGTAAGATTTTTATGGGACCCGAAGAATCCATGCAGGTTCAGCGCGATTTAGGCTCTGATATTGTCATGATCTTTGATGAATGTACACCGTATCCAGCCACGGTTTCAGAAGCGGCCGATTCAATGCGCCTCTCATTGCGTTGGGCGGAGCGCAGTAAAAAAGCCCATGGTGATAATCCTTCGGCCTTGTTTGGTATTGTGCAAGGCGGTATGTATGAACATTTACGAGAAGAATCAATAGCGGGCCTTTTGGATATTGGTTTTGATGGTTATGCGATTGGTGGTTTGTCTGTCGGAGAACCTAAAGAAGAAATGATGGCGACACTGGATGTGTTGCATAGCAAAATGCCCGTCGATAAACCGCGTTATTTAATGGGTGTGGGTACACCTGAGGATCTTGTAGAAGCGGTACGGCGCGGTATTGATATGTTTGATTGTGTTATGCCATCAAGAAATGCACGGAACGGGCATTTATTTACCTCTTTTGGCGTAGTCAAGATTAGAAACAGTCAATATGAGTTTGATACCAAGCCATTGGATGAGTCGTGTGGCTGTTATACCTGTCAAAATTATTCAAGAGCGTATCTGCGTCATTTAGATAAATGTAAAGAAATGTTAGGTTCAAGGTTGAATACAATTCATAACCTTTATTATTATTTAACGTTAATGCAAGGTATGCGAGAAGCGATTGAAAAACGAGAGTTTGACGTTTTTGTCAATCAATTTTATCAACAAAGAGATAAATCTGTCCCTTCTATGGCATAATGGCGAAATTTTTTTAATTACTATAATAACTGAGGATAATTATGAGTTTTTTTATTTCTGATGCATTTGCGGAAGGTGCCGCAACTCAACCCGGTTTGGAAGGCATGTTGTTCCCAATAGGTATTTTAGTGTTTTTTTACTTTTTGTTTTTACGCCCTCAATCTAAGCGTGCTAAAGAAAAGAAACAAATGATTACCGCACTTAATAAAGGTGTTGAAGTCGTCACAACGGGTGGTATTTTGGGTAAGGTTGTTGATTTAGATGATAACTTTGTAAAAATTGAAGTGAGTGACAACTCTTTTATTCAAGTACAACGTCAAAGCATTGAAAGCATGATGCCTAAAGGTACTTATAAAGCAATCACTAAAAAAGTGTCTATTAATAAAGCTTAATGTGATAGCGCGTAGCAAAATCAAAGCACTTGATTTTAGCTAAGGCACGATTAATTATTGGAATAACGCATGCAAAATCATTTCCCCCTTTGGAAAAACTTATTAGTTCTAATTGTTTTTGGCATTGGAATTATTTATTCATTGCCTAATTTGTACGGCGATGATCCTTCTGTTCAAGTGTCTTCGACACAAACGGCAAATATTACCCAAGAGCAAGCCAATCAAGTTGAAGCGGATATTAAAGCGTCTGGTTCACAGGCTAAAGCCTTTGAGTTTAAAGATGGCCGAATCTTAGCCCGCTTTACCAATACTGATGATCAGCTTAAAGTAGCTGATTTATTAAGAGATAAAATGGGTAGCAATTATACGGTCGCCTTAAATCTCGCACCGACTACACCCGCTTGGTTACGTAGTTTAAGTGCTCAAGCCATGTATCTGGGTTTGGATTTACGCGGTGGTGTCCATTTCTTATTAGAAGTCGATATGGATGCGGCAGTTAAGCAAGCGGAAGATCGTTATACCGATGATATTCGTTTAGCCTTAAGAAATGCAAAAATGCGTTATCAATCCGTCGCAAAAGACAGTGGTTTTATTAAAGTCACGTTAAAGTCTGTCGAGGATAAAAATGATATTTTAGCGGTTTTAGAAAAAGACTTTCATAGTCTTGATATTACTGAGCCTGAAGCAAAAGATCAGATTTGGGTAAAGCTTTCCGAAAAAGAAGTCATTGAAATTAAAAAATTTGCAGTGGCTCAAAACATGACCACTTTACGAAATCGTGTTAATGAATTAGGGGTTGCTGAACCTGTGATTCAACAGCAGGGTCAAAATCGTATTATGGTGCAATTGCCAGGTGTTCAAGATACGACGCGTGCAAAAGAAATCTTAGGCACAACGGCGACCCTTGAATATCGTATGGTGGATGTTGAGCATGACGTACAACAAGCGGTTGCTGGACATGTGCCTGTAGGCAGTCGTTTATATTCTGATAAAAACGGTAGCCCAATCTTATTAGATCGTCGTGTGATTGTGACGGGTGATCAAATTGTGGATGCGTCTTCAGGTCAAGATCAAGATGGACGTCCTTCAGTTAATATTTCGTTAAATGGAATTGGCGCGGCTAAGATGGCTAAAACGACTCAAGTGAGTGTGGGTAAGCCAATGGCTGTGGTATTCATTGAGTACAAAGTAGAAACAAAAGTGGTTGACGGACAAAAAGTTCGTCACAAAGAAAAAGTCGAAAAAGTGATTAACGTAGCGACTATTCAAGGGGTGTTTAGTAAGCGTTTTCAAACCACCGGCTTAGACAGCCCTCAAGAAGCTAGAAATTTATCGTTGCTTTTAAGAGCGGGTGCTTTAGCGGCTCCGGTTGATATCGTTGAAGAACGTACTGTTGGACCTAGCTTAGGTCAAGATAATATCGATAAAGGTATGCTATCTTTCGTGGTAGGTTTTGGTCTTGTCGTGTTGTTTATGGCCGTTTATTATCGTTTATTTGGTATGATCGCTAACTTTGCGTTGGCATTTAACGTGGTGATTGTGGTTGCTATATTGTCTATGTTGCAAGCCACATTAACGTTGCCAGGTATTGCTGGTATTATCTTAACCGTCGGTATGTCTGTGGATGCGAACGTGTTAATTTTTGAGCGTATTAAGGAAGAGTTAAAAAATGGTATTACGCCACAAGCGGCAATTTTTGTTGGTTATGATAAAGCGTTTGCTACCATTCTTGATTCGCATTTTACTAACTTAGTGGTCGCGGTGGTGCTATTTGCTTTTGGTACGGGCTCAGTAAAAGGTTTTGCGGTGACGTTAATTATTGGGATTTTGTCCTCTATGTTTACGGCAATTACGGGTACACGTATGGTGATTAACTGGATTTATGGTAATCGTAGAGTTGAAAAACTCTCTATCTAGTCAAGACGATCACAGGGCCTTGCTCTTACTTTTAGAAGAATAAAATATGAAGACAACAAATATAAATTTTATCGGTAATCGAAATATCGCCATCATATTCTCGAGCGTATTGATGCTTATTTCGATCGCATCACTGGCTACCCGTGGCTTACAAATGGGTATTGATTTTACCGGTGGTACCTTGATTGAAGTCGGGTATCAAAAACCTGCAGATTTAAATGTACTGCGTAACACGTTGGATACTCAAGGTTTTGATGATGCAACGGTACAAAATTTTGGTACCGCTAAAGATGTATTAATTCGTTTAAAACCTCATGAAGGCGTCAGTAGTGTTGATTTAAGTACTAAAGTCATTGATGCCATTAACAAGACTACGGCTGAACCTGCCAGTATTAGACGGGTAGAGTTTGTTGGGCCGCAAGTGGGTGATGATTTAGCGGAAGATGGTTTTTTAGCGTTACTGTATTCAACCATTGGTATTTTGGTTTATATCGCTTGGCGTTTTGAGTGGAAGTTTTCTACTGGTGCGGTTATCGCAACATTACATGACGTGGTAGTCACCTTAGGTTTGTTTTCGGTGTTGGGTTTAGAGTTTGATTTAACAGTATTAGCGGCCGTGTTGGCGTTGATTGGTTATTCTTTAAACGATACCATCGTGGTTTATGACCGAATCCGTGAAAACTTTCGCTTGTTGAGAAATAAGACTACCGAAGAAGTGATGAATATTTCGGTTAATGTCACTTTAAGTAGAACTATTATGACGTCGTTGACGGTTATTTTGGTATTGATTTCTCTATTTTTCTTGGGTGGTGAGATTATTCATAATTTTTCAATCGTACTTTTATTTGGGGTGTTTTTTGGTACGTATTCTTCAATTTTTATTGCCAGTCCTGCGGCATTATTATTGGGTGTGTGTGCAGAAGATTTAATGGCTCCCATTAAAGAAGGCGAGCATATAGATCATCGACCTTAAGTCTAAAGTCGGTCGGATCTCTACAATACCTTGATGATCGGGTATAATTAACCACTTAACTATTTTTAAATATAACTTTTGGAGTTTTAAAACATAATGGCAATCGAACGCACTTTTTCAATTATTAAACCTGACGCAGTAGCAAAAAATGTAATTGGTCAAATTTATAGCCGTTTTGAAAGCAACGGTTTAACAATCGTAGCGGCTAAAATGCTGCATTTGACTCAAGAACAAGCGGAAGGTTTTTACGCAGAACACAGTGAGCGTGGATTCTTTAAAGATTTAGTTGCTTTTATGATTTCTGGTCCAGTTATCATGCAAGTATTAGAAGGCGAAAACGCAGTTCTTAATCATCGTGAAATTATGGGTGCAACTAACCCTAAAGAAGCGGCTGCTGGAACTATTCGTGCTGATTTTGCAAGTAGTATCGATGAGAACGCTGTACACGGTTCTGATGCGGTAGAAACAGCTCAAAGAGAAATCGCTTTCTTTTTCGCGGATAATGAAATCAGTGCAAGAACCCGTTAAGACGCCTCGTTTTAATTTGCTTGATTACGACAGAAAAGGCCTTGAGGCTTTTTTTGTCGCTTTAGGTGAAAAACCCTTTCGGGCTACGCAAGTCCTTAAATGGCTTTATCAGGAAGACGTCTCTGATTTTGATGAAATGACAAATTTAAGTAAGTCTTTAAGGGCTTATCTTAAAGAAAATTGTTATTTAGCAACGCCTGAGATTGTGGTTGAGCAAATTGCCAGTGATGGTACTCGTAAATGGGCGTTGCAAACCAGTTGTGGTAATCGCATTGAAACCGTGTTTATTCCTGAAGAAGGTCGGGGCACTTTGTGTGTTTCATCGCAGATTGGTTGCGCTTTAGCGTGTACTTTTTGTTCAACGGCTCAGCAAGGTTTTAATCGTAATCTCACCACGGCTGAAATTATTGGTCAAGTGATTGTGGCGCAGAATCGTTTAGGCGATACTAAGAGAATAACTAATGTGGTCATGATGGGCATGGGCGAACCCTTGCTTAATTTTGATAACGTAGTGGCGGCCATGAATTTAATGATGGATGATTTTACCTTTGGTTTATCTAAACGTAGAGTCACTATTAGTACTTCGGGCGTGGTTCCCGCGATGTATCGCTTAACACAGGTGTGTGATGTGAGTTTAGCGGTATCGTTACACGCTGTCAGGGATGAATTAAGAGACGAATTAGTCCCTATTAATAAAAAATATCCTTTAAAAGAATTGATGGATGCGTGTCGTGATAATGCCAAGATTGCACCACGACGCACAGTGACCTTTGAATATGTCATGTTAGATGGCATTAATGATTCCATGGATGATGCACGAGGTCTGGTTAAATTATTAAAAAATGTACCGGCTAAATTAAACTTAATTCCATTTAATCCGTTTCCTAATAACACTTATCGTTGTTCGAGTAAGGAAGCCATTAATCGTTTTAAAGTCTTTTTAAATGATGCGGGCATTGTGACCACGGTCAGAAAAACGCGAGGAGAAGATATTGATGCCGCGTGTGGACAATTAGTGGGGCAAGTTGAAGATAAGAGTCGTCGACATCTTAAGTTAAAATTAGTTGGATCAGAAAGTGCGGCCTAGAGGTCAGCGTTTATTGATTAAATTAATGATTGGATTTGTTGTTTTTGCGTTGCTGGTTTCGTGTGCCGCTTTAAAAGATGAAGAGCTTCAAAAAGAAGAATCTACGTCTATTTATTTGCAATTAGGTGTGCGTTATATGGAATTGGGTAAGTTGCAAATAGCAAAAGAAAATCTAGATATTGCTTTAAAAAAAGCACCTGATGATTCTTCTGTCCATAATGCGTTGGCTTTTTTGTATGAGAAATTAGGTAATGAGCCGCAGGCCAGTATGCATTATAAGAAGGCATTGGCCTTAGCGCCCGATGACTGGAGTGTTCAAAATAATTTTGGCCGCCTTATGTGTCAGCAGAGAGATTTTAAGCAGGGCATGCGTTTATTGAGTCAGGCGAGTTCGACGCCATTAAATGAAAAGCAATGGTTAGCTTTGACGAATGCAGGTTTGTGTCAACAGGCTATGAATAATAATAGTCAGGCGAAGGCTTACTTTGAACAAGCACTGATACTGAATAAGCTGTACGCGCCGGCTTTGGTCGCCATGCAAAAAATGAGTTTTCAAGAGGGAGATTATTTAGCAGCACAGACGTACTTACAAAGATATTTAGAGGGAAGTGTTTATACTTCGAGTGTTTTGTGGGTGGCGATACAGACAGAATTAGCGTTAAATCATCCGGACTTAGTTAAACAATATCAACAGTTATTGGTAGAAAAATTTCCTTTATCCACAGAAGCAAAACAAATAGAGTCTGTTTTACATTAACAGCCCATCCAGATTAATATGGCAAATAATATACAAGCGATTCGCGGCATGCATGATGTGCTTCCCGATCAAACTCCACTTTGGCAGTATGCTGAAAGAACACTTAGGGACGTTTTAGGTACGTATGGATACAGTGAGATTCGATTACCGATAGTTGAAAAAACAGAGCTTTTTAAGCGATCAATAGGTGAGGTGACCGATATCGTTGAAAAAGAAATGTATACCTTTGAAGATCGTAATGGTGATTCGTTAACTTTACGTCCTGAAGGGACCGCTGGATGTTTAAGAGCCTGTTTAGAGCATGGTTTATTGCATAACCAAGTGCATCGTTTATGGTATTACGGCCCCATGTATCGACATGAGCGACCCCAAAAAGGGCGTTATCGGCAGTTTATTCAGTTGGGTGTTGAAACGTATGGCATGTCTGGTCCTGATATTGATGCCGAATTGATTCTGATCATGGATCGGTTGTGGAAGAAATTAGGGATTCGCGATAAAGTCCGTTTGCAGTTAAATTCCTTAGGAACCATTGAAGAACGTTTGGTTTATCGTACCGTATTGGTTGATTATTTTCGTGGGCATCTGGCTGAATTAGATGAAGATAGCTTACGTCGATTAGAAACTAATCCGTTACGTATTTTAGATACTAAAAATCTAGCCATGCAAACCTTGGCTGCTAATGCGCCTGCATTAATGGATTATTTAGGCGCTGATAGTTTGGCTCATTTTAATACCTTAACTGAAACTTTAGATAGTTTAGGTGTCAGTTACGATATCAACACCCGTTTAGTTCGCGGCTTGGATTATTACAGTAAAACGGTATTTGAATGGGTTACCGATGAATTGGGTTCTCAAGGAACCGTTTGTGCAGGTGGTCGTTATGATAGTTTGGTTGAACAATTAGGTGGTAAGCCTAATTTTGCAGTCGGTTTTGCTATGGGTATTGAGCGCTTATTAGCCTTAATTGAAGTCGCGGGACATGTGCCCACCACTCGCTGTGTCGATGTATTTATGATTCGTGTAGGTGAGGCAGCCGAACGCGAAGGTTTACGGTTTGCAGAAGCGATTAGAAATGAAGTCCCTGGTCTTAAGTTACAAGTGAACTGTGGAGGCGGGAGTTTTAAGAGTCAATTTAAAAAGGCGGATAAAATTGGCGCCGATTACGCTCTTATTTTAGGTGATGATGAAGTGAGTCGAGGTGAATATGGACTTAAATCATTACGAAATGATCAAGGCCAGCAAACGTTGACTCAAGAGCAAGTGATCACATTTTTGCAAGAATATACGTTACAAGCTGAACCTGCTTAATGATATAGTTCTTACAAACAAAATCTTTTTTTAAATTTAAATCAGAGAAAGCACGTGGAAATTTACGAAACAGAAGAAGAGCAACTCGACGCAGTTAAACGATGGTGGAAAGAGAATGGACAGTCAACCATTATTGGTTTTGGCTTAGGCATTGCTATTATCTTTGGATGGAATTATTGGCAAGACCATAAAAGAGAGCAGGCGGCACAAGCCTCTGATTTATATGTTCAGTTAGTTAAAGCGATTGAGACCGATAAAAAAGACGGTATTGATGCCTTAGCAGAACGGATTAAATCTGAATATCCTAAAACAGAATATGCTGTTTATAGCCAACTTTTATTAGCTAAATTAAAAGTACAAGAAGGCGATATTCCCACTGCAAAAACTATCTTAAAAGCGGTTTCAGCCAGTTCTAACAAGGAATTAAGCAATGTAGCAAACCTACGTTTAGTTAGATTGATGTTGGCGACGGGTGAATACGAACAAGGATTAGAGTTAATTAATAACGTTGATCCTGCCACTTCTGCCAGTTTCTCTGGTAATTATGATGAATTAGTCGGTGATTTGTATGTGGCGCTTGATCGTTTAGATCAAGCCAGAAGTTCATATCAAAAAGCCTTAGAAAGTGGCTACAAATCACCTTTATTACAAATTAAAATCGATGATTTAACAGCGCCTGAAAAGGTAGCTGTTCAAAATACTGAGTCTGGAAAATAATGCGCTTCTTTACGCTGGTCTTTTTTCTTATTGCCTTAACCGGCTGTACGGCAATAGATACCATTAACGAATCTATTGACGGCATTACAAATTATTTTAAGGGTGGAGAAGATAATTCTGATCCACCAGCGGTATTGATTGAATATCCGCCTGAACTTAAAATTGAAGAGCTTTGGAGTGAGTCGGTTGGTGTCGGTGCTGACGAGCAATCTTTAAAGCTGTTGCCTGTGAAAGGTTTTGGTAAGTTACTGGTGGCTGATAGAGAAGGATTGGTTCAGGCTAGAGACTTAATGACCGGTAAGATCATTTGGAAAGTGGATACGGATATTCATTATTCAGCCGGCCCTGGTGTTGGTGTGGGCACTGTTGTTTTAGGATCGAGCGATGCAGATGTTGTCGCTTTAAACAGTGAAAATGGTCAACAGTTATGGCGATCTAAAGTTTCTAGTGAAGTATTATCGGTTCCTGTGGTTGCCAACGGAATTGTGATTGTACGCACTACGGATGGCGAAATTATTGCTTTAAATGAGAAGACGGGTGCAAAGTTATGGAATTATGAACATAACTCACCCGCGTTAAGTGTCCGTGGTATTGGTACGCCTATTATTGCCGATGGCAATATTATTGAAGGCTATGATAACGGAAAATTAATGGCGTTACGCTTGTCGGATGGTAAATACGTATGGGAAACCAGCGTGGCTATTCCAAAAGGACGTTCTGAAGTTGAGCGTTTAGTTGATTTAGATATTGACCCCATCGATATTTCAGGCATTATCTTTATCGCAAGTTATCGGGGTGGTGCAGCGGCCATTTCTGACTCCGATGGAGATGTATTGTGGCGTAATGAAGCAATCTCTTCCTACACAGGAATGAGTTATGATTCACGGCATTTATATATCTCAGATACCACGGATGACGTTTGGCAGTTGGAGCAACAAACCGGCGCCTCTTTATGGAAACAAAAAGAGTTACATCAAAGAAAATTAACCGCTCCGGTTGTTTATGGTAATTACGTGGTGGTCTGCGATTTTGAAGGCTATGCACACTGGTTATCTAAGGTTGATGGTAGACAATTAGGCCGTGTAAAAATTTCTGATAGCGCTATCGATGCAAGACCTCTCATCGTAGATAATGTTGTTTATGTATATGCAAAAGACGGCACTCTTGCTGCCTTAAGAATCCGGACACCTTAAAAATATGTTACCTGTTATTGCCCTTGTTGGGCGCCCAAATGTGGGTAAATCCACATTGTTTAATTATTTAACTCGCAGTAGAGATGCTTTAGTAGCTGATTTTCCTGGCTTAACTCGCGATAGACAATATGGTCGCGTAAAGCATGGTATTCGTCCTTGTTTGGTAGTCGATACCGGCGGGATTGCTGATGATGCGGAAGGCATCGAAAGTTTTGCGCGTAAGCAAGTACAAATAGCTTTGCTAGAAGCGGATGTGGTTTTATTTTTAGTGGATGCGCGAGAAGGCTTAAGCGCTTCAGATAAAGTCATTGCAGATGTACTCAGAAAACTGGATAAACCAATTATATTGGTCACTAATAAAGTCGATGGAATTGATGCTACGATTGCGGCCGCAGATTTTTATTCGTTGGCCTTAGGTGAACCGGTTCAAATAGCGGCTTCACATGGTCGAGGTATTCCAGAATTATTGGTGCGTGTTGAGCAGTTATTACCTGCTGAAGAGGTTCTTAATGCTGAGGATGAATCTAAAAGAGGCATTTCGATTGCGGTGGTAGGTCGACCCAATGTGGGTAAGTCTACTTTAGTGAATCGTTTATTGGGTGAAGAACGCGTCATTGTGTTTGATGAACCCGGCACGACACGTGATAGTATCTATATTCCGTTTGAGCGCGATGGTAAGCAGTTTACTTTAATTGATACAGCGGGAATGCGTAGACGCTCCAGAGTGTCTGAAACCATCGAAAAGTTCAGTGTTGTAAAATCATTGCAAGCGATTGAAAAAGCGAATGTGGTGATTTATATGATCGATGCCAGTGAAGGTATTGCCGATCAAGATGCGCATTTATTAGGCTTAGTTTTAGAAGCGGGTCGGGCTTTAATTATTGGTTTAAATAAGTGGGATGGTTTAAGCATTTCACAAAAAGAAACGGTTAAACGACACATAGAAGTTAAGTTATCCTTTTTAGATTTTGCCGAAAAACATCCTATTTCTGCTTTACATGGCAGTGGTGTGGGTAAATTATTTGACGTGGTTCATAAATTATATGAATCCGCCATGTTGGATATGTCTACGCCAGTATTGACTCGGATTCTTAAAGAAGCAACGACGGCGCATCAACCACCCATTATTAATACGCGTCGTATAAAACTGAAATATGCGCATCAAGGTGGCAGAAATCCTCCTATTGTAGTGATTCATGGTGTGCAAACAGATGCGTTACCGATTTCTTATAAGCGTTATTTAATGAATTATTATCGGGACAAGCTTAAGTTGTCTGGTACGCCTATACGCTTAGAGTTTAGATCACCGGTAAATCCATTTCATGGTCAAAAGAAAAAAATCACTGAATGGGAAGTTAAGAAACGTGAGCGTCTGCAAAAACGTGCAGCAAAAACAAAAAAAGATTGATGTATCTCTGAGACCCTTTTAATTTTTATGGAGACTTTTTATGGCAACTATTTCATTTCAAGGTAAGCCCTTACATACATCCGGTGAGTTACCTGCTGTGGGTTCTAAAGCCCCCGATTTTTCATTGGTTAATAGTAAATTAATGGATGTAAATTTAGCTTCTTTTGCAGGTAAAAAGAAAATATTAAATATTCTACCTAGTTTAGATACGCCTACGTGTGCCACATCGACACGTGTGTTTAATGAAAAGGCGGCGCATTTTCATAATACAGAAGTATTGGTTATCTCTGCAGATTTGCCTTTTGCACAATGTCGCTTCTGTGAAATTGAAGGTTTAAAACATGTCACTGCGTTATCGACTTTTCGTTCTGATTTTGCGGATATTTATGGGGTTAAATTAGTTAATTCGATTCTTGCTGGTTTAACCGCACGTGCTGTGGTTATTATTGATGAGAATGATACCGTTATATATACGCAATTGGTTGATGAGTTGGCAAATGAACCTGATTATGAAAAGGCTTTGGCGGTTCTGTAACGATTAATTGAGTGACACTATAGGGAGATTAAGTAACATTTCTTTGTTTGCCTTATTAAAATTAAATGATCTAAGTCATTATTTTAATAAGGCGAAATAGTAAATATCAGCTAAAAGTCCCTTTTCGTATCGTTTATACGATGATCCGAGGTTGTATAGAAGGGATTTTTATAGTAAATTCACATTGACTCTTTAGAAGTGTCATCAATGGCGGTTATCCACATTGTTTCAATGGGTTGTCTGGTAAGCTTAGTTAAGTTTTTATAGACAAGTGGGATAAGTGATCAGATTTTTAAACGATACCAGTGTAATAGCTCAAGGTTGGGTAATATGGCAGAAATGATGAGTAGTGGCATTGAATTAATGTTTGCAGGGATGGGCATTGTCTTCTTATTTTTGACGATGCTGGTTTATGCCATCAATATTATGTCATTCTTCGTACAGCGTTTTTTTCCTGATGTGCCTGTATCCAGCGTATCACCTTCGGTAGTTAGTGGAATTGATAAAAATATTATTGCTGCCATTTCCGCTGCGGTTCATCAGCATCGACGTAAATATAAATAAATTTAAAGAGTTAAGTCAGTCGTCAAAACTGGATAACTGATCGTATTAGATACCGATTTAATAGCGTTAAACGACTCAAAAAGTCAACAATTTCGAACCTACAAGATTCTTGGAGAAGTATTTAGAATGGCCAAAGATAAAAAAAAGCCCCTAGCTATCACTGAAGTCGTCTTAAGAGATGCTCATCAATCAATCTTAGCCACTCGTTTACGTATAGAAGATATGTTACCTATCTGTGAGAAACTCGATCAGATTGGCTATTGGTCTATCGAATCATGGGGTGGTGCCACCTTTGATGCGTGTATTCGATATTTAGGGGAAGACCCCTGGGAAAGACTTCGTACTCTTAAAGCAGCAATGCCAAAAACGCCTCAGCAAATGTTGCTGAGAGGTCAAAATATATTAGGTTATCGTCATTATGCCGATGACGTTGTTGATAAATTTGTTGAGCGCTGTGCCTTTAACGGCATCGATGTATTTCGTATCTTCGACGCCATGAATGATATGCGAAATATAGAACATGCGGTTAAAGCGGTACTTAATACTGATGCTCACGCTCAAGGCACCATTTCTTATACCACCAGCCCTGTTCACACCATCGATTCATGGGTGACCTTGGGTAAACAAATTGAAGATATGGGTGCCCATTCTATTTGTATCAAAGATATGGCTGGCTTGCTGAAACCTTATGATGCCTTTGAACTGGTGAGTCGCTTGAAAAAAAGCACTAAAATTCCTGTCCATTTACATTGCCATGCGACAACGGGTTTAAGCGTAGCAACGTTAATTAAAGCCGCAGAAGCGGGCATTGATAACGTAGATACCGCAATTTCTTCCATGAGTATGACCTATGGTCATAGCGCGACAGAAACCATTGTGGCCAGTCTTGAAGGAACGGATCGTGCGACCGGTTTAGATCTCGTTAAGTTAGAAGAGATTGCGCATTATTTTAGAGGCATTCGTAAAAAATATGCTCAATACGAAGGCAGTTTAAAAGGGGTGGATGGACGTATCTTGATTTCACAAGTACCGGGCGGCATGTTAACCAACATGGAAAGCCAGTTAAAAGAACAAGGTGCGGCTGATAAGTTTGATGAAGTGATGCGTGAAATACCTCGTGTTCGAGAAGACTTAGGTTTTATTCCTTTAGTAACACCTACTTCGCAAATCGTAGGTACACAAGCCGTGATGAATGTGTTGACCGGTGAGCGTTATAAAACCATTACGAAAGAAACGGCAGGCGTTTTAAAAGGTGAGTATGGCGCAACGCCAGCACCGGTTAGTAAAGAGTTACAAGATCGTGTTTTAGCCGGTGCCGAGCCAATTACATGCAGACCTGCTGATTTAATTCAACCAGAAATGGCTAAATTAATCGAAGAAGTGCAAGAAAAAGCCAAAGCTGAGGGCGTAATATTAGCTCAGAATATTGAAGAAGATGCCCTTATTAATGGCATGTTTGCGCAAGTGGGCTGGAAGTTTATTGCTAATCGTGGTAATCCAGACGCCTTTGAACCCGCGCCAGGCATTACTTCAGTGCTGAATAGAGATCCTGAAGTATCTAAGTCGTCATCTTCTGATAGCGTTGGTGCGATTGAAACCTATACCGTTAATGTGGATGGTAGAAACTTTAATGTTACCGTGGGACCTGTTGGCGCGGCTTTGACTATACAACCGTCTTCTCAACCTGAAACGCATGTACATCCAACTACAGAAAGTAGTGGTTCAATTGTTTACGCGCCTATGGCAGGTAATATATTGAAGATTTTAGTCGATGTCGGTTCTGTTGTTGAAGAGGGTGAAGTGGTTGTAATTATGGAAGCTATGAAAATGGAAACTGAAGTCCGTTCTAAATTTGCAGGTATTGTCAGCGCTGTTCATATTAAGGAAGGTGGGGCAGTTGCCGGCGGTAATGCGTTGGTTACTTTATAGTATCGAACATTATCAAGAGATATTTTATGGAAAATCTGCTATCACTCTGGCACAGTACAGGGCTATATAATTTTACGAGCGGCCAAGCATTTATGATGCTGGTCGGTTTTTTATTACTTTATTTAGCAATTAAGAAAGGTTTTGAACCTTTGTTGTTATTGCCTATTGGGTTTGGTGCTATTTTAAGTAACATTCCAGTGGCGGGTATTGCTGAAGAAGGCGGTATTTTGTATTACCTCTATTTCGGCATTAAATTAGGTATTTTTCCGCTGCTTATTTTTATGGGCGTGGGAGCGATGACTGATTTTGGTCCCATGTTAGCTAATCCTAAGACGATGCTACTGGGTGCCGCCGCACAATTTGGTATTTTTGCTTCTTTATTAGGCGCTTTGGCGCTTAATGCTATTCCAGGATTGGAGTTTAGTCTTAGAGATGCGGCCGCAATTGGTATTATTGGCGGTGCAGATGGTCCTACGGCTATTTATGTTGCCTCTAAGTTAGCGCCGGATTTATTAGGCGCTATTGCGGTGGCGGCTTATTCCTATATGGCCTTAGTTCCGTTGATTCAGCCGCCGATTATGCGTGCCTTAACCACGGAAGATGAGCGTAAAATTGAAATGAAACAAATGCGGGCGGTCAGCAAAACAGAGAAGATTGTGTTTCCGTTGATGTTGTTATTATTGTCTGTGTTGTTGTTGCCTTCTGCGACACCGTTAATTGGTATGTTTGCTTTTGGTAATTTGATGAACGCCTGTGGCGTGGTTGAAAGGTTAAGTCAAACCGCTCAAAATGAATTGATTAATATCGTCACTATTTTCTTAGGCTTGTCAGTGGGCTCTAAGTTAAGTGCAGAGGCTTTTTTACAAGTAGAAACCTTGGGTATCTTAGCTTTGGGGGCGGTGGCTTTTGCAATTGGGACGGCTTCGGGTGTTATTATGGCTAAAATCATGAATCGATTTAGTGATACGCCGATTAATCCATTAATTGGCGCGGCTGGAGTATCTGCTGTACCCATGGCCGCTCGTGTGGCTAATAAGTTAGGCTTAGAAAGTAATCCGCATAACTTCTTGTTAATGCATGCCATGGGGCCCAATGTGGCCGGTGTGATTGGTTCTGCAGTAGCCGCCGGGGTGTTGTTAAGCTTAGTTAAATAGTTTGTAGGTGTTTTACTTTTATATTAGTTTGTTGAAAGCCTGTCGGTGAGTTAATCACGGCAGGCTTTTTTATGGGGAGAGAAATGATTGGTTTAGTAGTTGTTTATTGATATTGATTGAGCCCATTCACTTATGCGTAAACCACCCCGTTAAGCTATATCGATCCAGTAGGGTTTCTTTAACTTCATGAGGAAAATCAGCGCTAAAGAATATAACGGTGACGCCAAAGTGCGGTTTAATTTCAATCAGTACGCGCCCATCCTCAGGACTGTAAAGCACCAACTCGCCACCATCACCTTCATGCCAGTCTTCATTAAAATAGGTGATGACACTAAAAACTCGGTTGTTAGTATGGCGAGCATTATCCATGTGTTTTTTGTAAAAACTCCCGGTAGGGTAGTGGCTGTAATGACCTTCAAAATTATTTAAATGTATTGGAAAGTAGCTTTCAAACGTGTTCTTTAAAGACAGCAT
>CAIPDT010000160.1 GCA_903863905.1 uncultured Methylococcaceae bacterium | reverse complement strand
TAGTCATTGAAATAAATTCTTTGAGCATCACAAATATTTTCAATAAAGTGATTGTGGATGCAGATTTTTAGTATAAGTTCGATCCATAATAATAAATTAACCCTATCAATAAAGTAACTGAAGGAAAAATATGACCACTAAAATAAACTGCCCGCTTCCAGTCAATGTTGAAGAAGGCGTTAAATACTCTTGGTGTAGTTGTGGCTTTAGTAAAAGCATGCCTCTGTGTGATCATGCCCATAGAGAGTTCTCGACTAAAAAGTCTGTTAAATTCATTGCTGAAACGACTACAACGCTATATTTATGTGGCTGCTCTGAAACCAACACTCCACCCTACTGCGATGGTAGCAATAATTGTAAGGAATCATAATGGCTATTGAAATTGAACATAAATTTCTTCTAAAAAATGATTCCTGGCGTCAGCAAGTAGAAAGCGCTGTAATTTTTAAACAGGGTTACTTAAGCTCACAACCTACTTCTTCGATTAGAGTACGCATTAGTAACACTCAGGCATGGTTAAACATTAAAAGCGCGACCATTGGCACACAGCGTCATGAATATGAATATGAAATTCCGTTTGAAGATGCCAATGAAATCATCGATCTACTCTGCACTAAGCCGATCATTGAAAAAACCCGTCATTATATTAATAACAATGGACATATTTGGGAAATAGATGAGTTTCATGGTGTGAATGAGGGCTTGATTGTAGCGGAACTAGAACTTTCTGAGCTTAATGAGTGGTTTGAAAAGCCTGAATGGGTCGGTGAAGAAGTGACTGAACACGTGCGATATTACAATAATAATTTAGCTAAACATCCTTATTCTCAATGGTGATATAAAAATTAAATATTTGCCTTGAAAAGGAATGCATAATGCTCTATATTTTGCATTATGAAAAAAACAACTTTTGTTGCATTATTGGTACTATCTTTTCAATGTATGGCAGAGAATCTAGATGATTCCTTACAACGCATTGAGTCCGAGTGGGCGCAGATTCATTATCAAATGCCTAATCATCAAGAAACCGCATTTGATAAATTGCTTGAGAAGACTGTTAAATTATCCAAACAATATCCAAAAAATGCGGAACCAATCATTTGGACTGCCATTATTAAAGCAACAAATGCTGAGAATCAAAATGCGGTCAGTGCGTTGGAAGCGATTCATGATGCACGTGATTTACTCTTAGAAGCCATTAAGATAAATCCTTCTGCCTTAGGTGGTTCAGCTCAAGTGACCTTAGGTGCTCTTTATTATTTAACACCTAAATGGCCTATTGGATACGGTGATGAACAAGCGGCCAAAGAAATGCTTGAAACCGCATTAAGAATAAATCCACAAGGCATTGAAAGTAACTATTTTTATGGTGACTTTCTTTTATCTAGAAATGCGTTTAATGAAGCAGAAACTTATTTTCAACGCACGATATCTGCCCGCTCAAGGCCTGAACAATTATTAGCCGATTCACAAATAAAAGAGTTAGCTAAGATCGGATTACAAAATGCAATGAAGATGAAATTAAATATGACAAAAAGTACATTTGCATCATTATTTGATTCAAATCTGACAAAATAGACTTTTATTTATATAATATACAGATAACTTAGCGTACTATCAATTGTCCTATCTGCTAAGATATCACTTATAAACCTGTCCTTTAAATCTTTTAGGTAATAAATTATGGCTTTTGTAGTCACTGAAAACTGTATTAAATGTAAATTTACTGATTGTGTAGACGTCTGCCCTGTTGACTGTTTCCACGCAGGCCCTAATTTTCTAGTGATTGATCCAGACGAGTGCATCGATTGCACACTGTGTGAACCAGAATGCCCAGCTAACGCTATTTTTGCAGAGGATGAACTTCCAGAAGGCCAAGAAATATTTATTGAGTTAAATGCGGAGCTCTCTAAAGTATGGCCATTAATTACAGAAGTATCTGCTCCGCTGCCTGATGCAGATGAGTGGAATGGCAAAGAAAACAAAATCGATCTATTAGAAAGATAAGAAAACGTTACATTACGTGAAGAAATGGCTTCGAATATTTAATTCGAGGCCTTTTTTTTGTCCGTAAAGAAACTATGGGGAATCGCTATTTTAACGAAACATTTTTTCAGACTTGTTGCTAGAGAAATCAGCAAATAAATTACGTGAAGGCATATAATAGAAATGCCACACCCTTAAAAATTAGCTATCAAAACCAATAAATTGAAAATAACATTGCTAGTTGGCAAAATAAATATCGATCAGACATTAGTAGGTGCCGGAATGTCGGATATAAGAAAAAATCAGACATAAAAAAAGCCGGATTAACCGGCTTTTTTTATAAATCTATGAATTATTCGGGTCTATCAACAAGTTCAACATACGCCATTGGCGCATCATCACCTGATCTAAATCCACATTTAATAATACGTAAATAACCACCTGCTCTATTTTTGTATCGTGGACCTAATTCATTAAACAACTTAGTTACAACTTCACGATCGCGTAATCGAGCGAAAGCTAATCTTCTTTTAGCTACATTATCTTCTTTAGATAAAGTAATTAAAGGCTCAGCAATACTTCTTAATTCTTTAGCTTTTGGTAAAGTTGTTTTTATCAATTCATGTTTAAACAATGAATTAGCCATGTTACTAAATAGAGCCTTACGGTGACTACTATTTATGTTAAATTTTCTACCTGATTTACGATGTCTCATTATAGGAAGACCTAATATTAATGTGATGCAATTGTATGTGAATGATCAGCAAGATTATCAGGTGGCCAATTTTCTAGGCGCATACCCAAAGATAATCCTTTTAATGCAAGTATGTCTTTAATCTCTGTTAAAGATTTTTTTCCAAGGTTAGGAGTTTTCAAAAGCTCAACTTCAGTACGCTGAATCAAATCTCCAATGTAAAAAATATTCTCTGCTTTTAAACAGTTTGCAGAACGAACTGTTAATTCTAAATCATCAACTGGACGAAGTAAAACAGGGTCGAATACCTCTTCTATTTCAATTTCATCTTCAGCAACCTGATCATTTACTTTTTCAAAATCAACAAAAACTGATAATTGATCATGAAGGATAGTCGCTGCTAACTTAATAGTAGACTCTGGATCAACTGTTCCATTTGTCTCAAGTTCGATGACCAACTTATCTAAATTAGTTCTTTGTTCAACACGAGTACTTTCTACTTGATAAGCTACTTTGACAATTGGGCTAAAAGCAGCATCTAATTGCAAAGATCCTACAACAGAAGTATGATCTGGATTTAACTTGCGAACACTAACTGGCTCATAACCTCTTCCGCGACGAACTCTAATTTTCATATTGAGTACGCCAGCTTGTGTTAAGTTAGCAATCACTAAATCAGGATTAATGATTTCAACATCATGTGGTATTGAAATGTCACCTGCAGTTACACAACCTGCACCGTTTTTAGTTAAAGTTAACTCAACCTCATCTTTAGAATGAAGTACAACAGCCAATTTTTTTAAATTTAATAAAATATCAATTACGTCTTCTTGAACACCTTCAATAGTGGTGTATTCATGAAGAACACCTTCAATTTCGACATCTGTAACAGCACAGCCTGGAATTGTAGATAAAAGTACACGCCTTAATGCATTACCAAGCGAATGACCAAAACCACGCTCTAGCGGTTCAATAACAATCCTGGAGTGATTAGGTGATTTACTAACTACCTCAACTAACCGAGGCTTTAATAAGCCAGAAATAGGATTCTGCATTTATATCCCTCAGAACTGCAATTATTTAGAGTAAAGCTCAACAACTAGTTGCTCATTAATATCACTACCTAAATCAACACGATCAGGTAAAGAACTAAAAGTTCCTGTCATAGATTTTGAATTAACTTCAACCCAAGATGGAAAACCATATTGCTCAGTAACAGTCAGAGCATCAACGATCCGCTGTTGTTTTTTTGCTTTTTCTCTAATTGACAAAACATCGCCAGGAGAAACCTGATAAGAAGGAACATTAATTAATGAACCGTTTACATGAATAGATTTATGTGAAACTAATTGACGAGCTTCAGCTCTAGTGCACGCAAAGCCCATACGATAAACTACATTGTCTAATCTTGATTCGAGTAGGTTTAACAAGTTTTCACCTGTTGCGCCTTTTTTCATATCAGCAGATTTATAGTAATTTCTGAATTGTTTTTCTAAAATACCATAAATACGACGTAAACGTTGTTTTGCTCTTAACTGTAATGCATAGTCAGAACTTCTTGTACGTTTAGCACCATGTTGACCAGGTCTTTGATCTAATTTACACTTATTTTCTAAAGACTTTCCTCTGCTTTTTAAAAACAGATCAGTCCCTTCTCTTCGACTTAATTTACATGTAGGTCCAAGATATCTTGCCATAATACTACTCCAGATTCTTTAAACGCGGCGTTTCTTTGGCGGACGGCATCCATTATGAGGAATTGGCGTCACATCAACAATATTATTAATTTTAAATCCCAAATTGTTCAAAGAACGAACAGCGGATTCACGTCCAGGGCCTGGACCTTTAATCATAACATCAAGATTTTTCATGCCAAACTCTTGCGCAACAATTCCTGCTTTTTCAGCAGCAACCTGAGCAGCGAAAGGTGTACTTTTTCTTGAACCACGGAATCCAGAACCACCTGAGGTCGCCCAAGACAAGGCATTACCTTTTCTATCTGTGATTGTTATGATGGTGTTATTAAAAGATGCGTGAACATGTACGATACCATCAGCAACTTCTTTTTTTATACGTTTTCTAGAACGATTTGGACTAGCCATTACTTAGAGCCTCTTAAGAAATATCTTATTTTCGAATTGGTTTACGCGGGCCTTTACGAGTACGAGCATTTGTTCTCGTTCTTTGACCTCTTAATGGTAAACCACGACGATGCCTTATTCCGCGATAGCAACCAAGATCCATCAACCGCTTAATATTCATAGAAACTTCACGACGTAGATCACCTTCTACTGTCATTTTAGAAACCACAGTACGAATAGCTTCTAATTGCTCTTCAGTTAGTTCTTTAATTTTAACGGAAGGCAGAATACCAACCTTTACGCAAATTTCACTTGCAGTTTGACGTCCAACACCATAGATTGCAGTTAATGCTATTACCGCATGTTTATGATCTGGTATATTTATCCCGGCAATACGTGCCATCTAGATACTCCCCTGAGCAAATCTCTTAAGTTAAGCGCCAAATTATAGCATTGCAACAATTATGGCGCAACAAATTTTAGCCTTGTCTTTGTTTGTGCCTTCCGTCGACACAAATAACTCTAACAACACCTTTTCTTTTTACTATTTTGCAATTTCTACAAATTACCTTTACTGAAGCACGTACTTTCACAACTAAACTCCTAGTTATCTAGTGCATTAATTATTTTTTTAAATTAGCTTTCTTCATCAAGCCATCATATTGCTGCGACATAACGTGGGTTTGCATTTGAGATATAAAATCCATAACCACAACAACAATAATTAACAATGAAGTACCACCGAAATAAAATGGAACATTCCAATATACAATCAAGAACTCTGGTAACAAACAAACTAAAGTGATATAGAAAGCACCAATAAGAGTTAATCTTGTCATAACCCTATCTATATAGTTTGCGGTTTGAATACCAGGTCTTATACCAGGTAAAAAGGCACCTGATTTCTTTAAATTTTCTGCAGTTTCTTTTGAGTTGAATACCAATGCAGTATAAAAGAAGCAAAAGAACACAATTGCAGTTGCATAAAATAACACATAAACAGGCTGACCAGGAGATAACATTGTTGCTATATCTTGTAACCAAGAAAAACCATCAGTATTACCGAACCATCCTGCTATGGTAGCTGGAAATAAAATTATACTTGATGCAAATATAGGTGGAATTACTCCAGCCATATTTAACTTAAGTGGCAAGAAACTACTTTGACCACCGTATAATTTCTTACCCTGCTGTCTTTTTGGATAATTAAT
>CAIPDT010000159.1 GCA_903863905.1 uncultured Methylococcaceae bacterium | reverse complement strand
TTTACGTTCTCCTTTATAAAAAATAAAGGATGCCAGATTGAAATGTTAAATTGAATGTGGTCGGGTTAGACGCTTACCGTGCAATAATCTTTTTCTAAGCACAGAAATAGTCATCCCCAACATTTTTGCCGCTGTGGCTTGGGAGTAATACACTTTACCTTGTTGAGTTATTGAGTTTTTAGGCGTGGTAATAGGGCTAATTCTTTCTTCATGGTCTTGAACTCCGAAGCGGTAGTAACAACAGTTAAAGTAATCTGACTGTTGTTGATTCTATCGCTTTAATTCGACGAATTAGGACGTATTAAAATAACATTAACGACTATTTATCAATTTTTTTTGGGGGGCCTCGGCAACTTTACCAAATTACAGAGTGTAATTTGGTAAAAACAAGCTTGATTTAGGTAAAAACAAGATGGACTTAGGTAAAAACAAGTTGTAATATTCTCAATTAATGAACCCATTTTTCTAGCATAACAAAAAAACTAGCGTTTTAAATTTGATTTATGACGGTTAATAACCTTAATTTTTGATGTTTTTGAAATATATTCAGAATAAAAGTGATAGTTTGTTTTTTAAATAATTGCTGCTATATTTTTTGTATAAAAAAACCGCCTTAGGTTTCCCTAGTGGCGGTTTTTTATCAAAATGCTAACTGAGTGGATGCCACCTCAAGAGAATCCAAACCGATCAGTATCAATCATCATCTACATTAGCAAACCGATTTTTTCTCTTGTTTAATAAATGCTGCTCTAATCTATTAAAATAAGTGTAAATACCAAAAACAAAACCCGCTGCGACGGGTAAAGCAAAATACCAATGCTCCCTAGCATAACCCAGTAACGCTAATATTTCTGCGCCGTAATAATAAGCGGGTGTTACTGTAATAAAGGCCCATGCCCAAGCACTTAAAAGATTAATAAAAGCAAACTTTTTGCCTGAGTATTTAGTAATACCAATCGACATAGGTATGACCGTGCGTAACCCATACATATAGCGTTGCAAAAAAATAATAGGCCATCCATATTTCTTTAATAAAAGATGCGCAATGGCAAATTTACGCCGCTGTTTATGCAATTTTCGCTGAATGTAGCCTTTATTAAAGCGTCCAATATAAAAATATATTTGATCACCGGTAAAACCACCTAAACCGGCCACAAAAACAGTCACTGCATACTGCAAGTCGCCCGTATGAGATAAAATGCCACCCATAATGAGCCCCATCTCACCTTCAATAATACTCCACAGGAATAAAATGATATAACCATATTCCTTAAGCCAGCCTATAAATAGTTCTTCCATAAAAAATCTTCAATTTCGTTAAGAGATCACCCTATAAACAATAAGTCTTACTACCTATGTTTTAAGGTGTTTATTATAAGTCGCCTATCTTAGCATAGGCTTCGTAAAATCTAAAAAACTCATCTCATTTTTAGATGTTACTTCACTACAAACAACTTAAAGTATGGAAACTTAAGGGTAGACTCGCCTAATAATACTTTAAATAACTCATCATCTTCTAGCGCTAATAATTCAATAAATAACGCTTTTTCTTGATCATCTGCCAATAAGTAATGAGTCGCCAAATAACGTTGTAACAGTAAATCAAGTTCTTTAGTACCCCGCCTACATTGCCAGGATAACTTGGACAATTGATCCATTAACCTAATTTTCTCTGCACTAATAACTTTTTAGTTTCCGCGATCGCTTTAGCGGGATTTAAGCCTTTTGGACAGGTGTCAGTACAGTTCATAATGGTATGACAACGATATAATTTAAAAGGATCTTCTAAGTCATCCAAACGCACACCGGTATTTTCATCTCGACTATCAACCAACCAGCGATAAGCTTGTAATAAAACCGCTGGGCCTAAATAACGCTCGCTGTTCCACCAATAACTTGGACAACTCGTCGAGCAACAGGCACATAAAACACACTCATATAAACCATCTAAAACCTCTCGATCCTCTTTACTTTGTAAGCGTTCAGAATCAGCCGGTGCCGGTGTTTGGGTGTCTATCCACGGTTTAATTGAGGCGTACTGCGCATAAAAATGCGTCATATCAGGGACTAAATCTTTGACAACCTGCATGTGCGGTAACGGAAAGATTTTTATAGTGTCAGAGTATTCATCAATGGCTTTAGTACAGGCTAAGGTGTTTTTGCCATTTACCATCATAGCGCAAGACCCACACACCCCTTCACGACACGAACGCCGAAACGTTAACGTGCTATCAATTTCGTTTTTAATTTTTAAGATGGCGTCCAATACCATGGGACCACAGGTATCCATATCTAATTCATAGGTGTCAATTCTAGGATTTTCTGCTGTTTCAGGGTCCCAGCGATACACTTCAAAACGTCGAATATTGACCGTTCCTTGCGGTGCTTTAAATGTTTTACCTTGAATTAATGCCGAGTTTTTAGGTAATGTAAATTCAGCCATTAGTAAACCCTCTCTTTAGGTGGAATCATCTCGACCTCATCGGTTAAGGTATATAAATGCACGGGGCGATAATCTATTGTTATCGTTTCATCGTTCATCCACGTTAACGTATGTTTTAACCACACTTCATCATTTCGATCAGGATAATCTTCACGAGCGTGCCCTCCTCGACTTTCATGACGATTACCTGCGGCATGAATCGCTACAATGGCTTGACTTAGTAAATTATCGAGCTCTAAGGTTTCAACCAAGTCTGTATTCCATATTAAAGACTTATCTTTAACCCCGACCTCTGCAAAAGATTGTTTAATATCGGCTATGGCTGCAATACCCTCATCTAAAGTCACTTGTGTTCTAAAAACCGCGGCTTTAGTTTGCATGGTTTTTTGCATAGTTAAACGAATTTCTGCGGTCGTTAACGGCCCATTAGCCTGGCGAATCTTATTAAAACGCGCCAAGGCCTTATCACAGGCATTACTAGCTAACTGTTTTTGAGCGGTACCCGGTTTAATTAACTCAGCACAACGAATAGCGGCCGAACGCCCAAATACCACTAAATCAAGTAATGAATTAGACCCCAAACGATTTGCACCATGCACGGAAACACAAGCTGCTTCACCAATAGCCATCAAGCCCGGCACCACTTTATCCGGATTATCACCCTCTAAAGTCACCACTTCGGTTCTGTAATTGGTTGGAATGCCACCCATGTTGTAATGGACGGTTGGCAACACTGGAATAGGATCTTTGGTAACATCAACACCAGCAAAAATCTTTGATGTTTCTGCGATACCGGGTAAACGCTCATGAATCAGTTCAGGGTCAAGATGTTCAATATGTAAATAAATATGATCTTTTAACTTACCGACGCCACGGCCTTCTTGAATTTCAATGGTCATTGCCCGACTCACTACATCACGCGAGGCCAAATCTTTAGCATGAGGTGCATAGCGTTCCATAAAACGCTCTCCCTCTGAGTTTGTTAAATAACCGCCCTCACCTCTTACACCCTCGGTAATTAAACAACCCGAGCCATAGATTCCAGTGGGATGAAACTGAATAAACTCCATATCCTGTAAAGGCAAACCCGCACGTAAAACCATGGCATTACCGTCACCGGTCACCGTATGCGCTGAGGTACATGAAAAATAACTTCGGCCATAGCCGCCAGTGGCTAATACGGTAACATGCGCTTTAAATAAGTGTAACGAGCCATCATCCAAACACCAAGCCAAGACGCCACGACACTCGCCGGCCTCCATAATCAAATCAAGGACAATGTACTCAATAAAGAACTCTGCATTATGTTTTAGAGCTTGTTGGTATAGGGTATGTAAAATAGCATGACCGGTTTTATCAGCCGCTGCACAGGTTCTTTGGGCTTGACCTTTACCGTAATGCGTTGTCATACCTCCAAACGCGCGTTGATAAATCTTACCCTCTGCGGTTCTTGAAAATGGCACACCATAATGTTCCAACTCAATAACAGCGGCCATGGCTTCTCGACACATGTATTCAATCGCATCCTGATCACCTAACCAATCAGAACCTTTAACGGTGTCGTACATGTGAAAGCGCCAATCATCTTCGCCCATATTACCCAACGCCGCACTAATCCCACCTTGAGCGGCAACAGTATGGCTACGGGTAGGAAAAACTTTAGAAATACAAGCTGTTTTTAAACCTCTTTCTGCCATACCCAAGGTAGCGCGAAGTCCTGCCCCCCCTGCGCCAACAACGATAACATCATAGCTATGTTCAATTATTTTGTAATCAGTTGTCATATATCACCTTATCATTAACACGCGAAAAATTGCCAACAATGCAGCCAGCGCTAACATCAGAAACGTTAAATTGACTGTCCACACTGTAAAAATTTTAATGCCCTCTGCTGCAATATAATCTTCGATAACGACTTGTAAGCCCAAGGCAGCATGATAGAAAACAGCAATAACCCAAGCGATCATACACAAGGTATTGAGTGGCGACACTAACCATAAAACTGCGTCTTCATAAGAAGCAGTAAAGCTTAAACCTAGAAAACGAATTAACCAAAAAGATAAAGGAATCAATGCAACCGCCGTGACGCGTTGCATCCACCAATGTAGAGCACCTGTTTTTGCAGAACCTAATCCACGTACGTTTGCCAAGGGAGATCTATAAGACATAAAGGGTCCTTATCTTAGATAAAAAATAACGCGCTGAGGGTAAGTAACAAAGAAATGACCAGCTCGATTATTGCATAGCGACTGAGCGTATCTTTATCAAAACTTTTACCTATATCCCAGATTAAATGACGGATACCATGAGTTAAATGAAAAAAGAGCGCGTAAATAAAGCCCCAATAAAAACATTTTGTCACCCAAAAATTAGCCACCCACTGCATGTCTTGATAGGTACTCCCACCCGTCTGTAAAGAATACAGAATGTAAACGACTGCAATCAATCCAACTGATAATAGTACACCTGTTAAACGGTGTGATATTGAAATGATTCCCGTTAAGGGTAATCGATAAACCTGCAAATGCGGTGAAAGAGGTCTCTTATATGTCTTGGCCATCATAATATCCTGTCGTTGCTTTTATCAAAATCAATGCAACAGCGATACTTATAAAGCGATAGTGAATAAATCAGGAATTCTAGTGATTTTCTCTTAATTTACTCTTTAATCAGGCTTTATAAAGCATTTGCTGTTTGAGTTGAGCTGTTTTAGCTCTTCATTATGTCTAGAAGAAACTTTACAATAACAACTTTTATATTACCTGAAGGACTGCTCTCTATAAACCGTCACGACACAAACCCTATTATTTGCGCCATGACTCTGTACTAAACTAATGTTTAATCACGAACTTTTTGAGCGATGTTACCTTTGTAATCAATAATAACGCTCCAGTTAACACCCTCAGAATTAACTGTTAAATCGTATTCTTCACCGACTCCATTAGGGTTAACCACTAAAATAGCTTCTTTGATGGTGTAATTAGTAAAGGCGGCTTTTAAACTATCATGACTGGCTGCAGGCATCATATTTGAGGTGGTTACATTATCAGCACTCACAAAAAAGCGGCCATTAGTTCGATAAAGCTCTATTAAACTTTCTTTGTCTTTTTCTTCTTTAAACGTAATTTCATACACATCTTGTTTGAAATGAATTTTCTTTTCCGCTGAAATATCTAATGCGCTTGGATGTTTTTTGTAAAACTGATCTAAGACAGGGGCAGGTATACCCTCTTTCCCTACAAGCTCAGCATTTGCCACAACGGATGACAATGCCATCATTAAAAACCCTAATCTTAAAAAATTCTTACGCATTACCTTATATACCTATCTATGATGATTAAAAACGACTACTTATTATATAGACTATATGCCTTAGAACGCATTATTTTGCAAGAAAAAAAATAATCCATCAAAATTAAAAAATTGAATATTATGAACCTATAAAAGACCGTGATTAACTTCTATTTAACATTAAGGCGGCATCATGTACTGCTTCAGATAAGGTGGGTCTTGCATGAATAGTTCGGGCTAAATCTTCACTACTCGCCGAGAATTCCATCGCTAAAACAGCCTCTGCGATTAATTCGGACGCTTGGGTACCTATAATATGTACACCTAAAATCTTATCGGTTTCCGCGTGTGCAATAATTTTAACTATCCCTTCCGATTTATCCATAGCCAAAGCCCTAACAGTAGAATTCAATTGAAAACACCCCATTCGTATCGGTTCTCCGGCGGCACGCAAAGCTTGTTCAGTTTGACCCACCCAGGCGATTTCGGGCTCCGTATAAATAACACACGGTAAATTATCATAATTAATAGGATGATTAATACCGGCAATATATTCAGCGACAAAGACCCCTTCTTCAATACCTTTATGAGCCAACATAGGCCCTAATAAGGTTAAATCGCCAATGGCGTAAACACCCGGCAAATTGGTTCTGCAATTATCATCAACATACACATAACCATTATCATCCAGCATTAAATTAGCTTCAGCTGCGGCTAATTCAGCCGTATTAGGTTTTCGACCGCACGCGACAATAAGCTTATCAACACGCAAAGTATGAATCCCTTCTTGATCTTGATATTCAATAGTGACTTTTTTATTCGCTTTTTTGGCAGAAACAACCCGTGCACCTAAACGCAAATCAAAACCTTGATGCTGATATATACGATATGCTTCGCCCGAGATTTGCTGATCTAACACGCCTAAAAAGTTTTCTTGGGCTTCCAATAAAATGGTTTCTGAACCCAATCGATTCCATATACTCGCTAACTCAAGACCCACTACACCAGCGCCAATAATAGCCAGTTTTTTAGGCACCACTTGCAAATTTAACGCCGATTTAGAATCGATAATAGAGTCATTATCAAGCACTGCATAAGGTAATTTAATGGGTTTTGAACCGGTGGCTAAAACAATATGCTTGGCGCTTAATACCGCATTTTCTTGAGACTCCTGCTCGCTAATTTCAACTTGTCGATTATTTAACAGTAGCGCTTTTGCTTGAATATAACCTACTTTATGCTGTTGAAATAACGCGGACATTTTATGTCCAATATCAGCAATTATTTTTTCTTTGCGCTGAATCATCTCAGACATATCAAGGGTAATTGCTTCAGCATGAATGCCGTGTTTTTTTGCCTCATGCTTTAATTGATGATACATTTTAGCGGAATCTAAGAGTGTCATAGACGCAACACCGCCGGTATTCAAATGCGCGCCACCTAAGCGACCTTGATTATTATTATCACGCCAATTATCAATACAAACCGTTTTTAAGCCCAACTGAGCACACCTAAGTGCACACGCGTAACCTGCTGGACCTGCCCCTATTACAATAACGTCATACGCTAATGGCTTTTTTAACATAATTAAATATTTAACAAAAGGTGAGCTGGCGATTCCAAACATTCTTTAATCGTCACTAAAAACTGTACAGCTTCTCGACCATCTACTAGGCGATGATCATAGGATAACGCTAAATACATAATCGGTCTGATCACAATTTGGCCATTTTCTACCACAGCGCGTTCCTTAATCGCATGCATCCCTAAAATAGCGCATTGAGGCGGGTTCAATATGGGGGTTGATAACATTGAACCAAACACCCCACCATTGGTTATGGTAAATGTCCCACCTTTTAAATCGTCATAACTTAAAGTACCAGCCCTGGCTTTTTCACCAAACCCTGAGATACTTTTTTCAATGCCAGCAAAATCCAATTGATCTGCATCGTGCAGTACAGGCACAATTAAGCCACGCGGCGTACTAACGGCAATACCCAAATCATAGTAGCCATGGTACACAATGTCACTGCCATCAATAGAGGCATTGATAGCCGGAAAATGTTTCAATGCTTCAATAGAGGCTTTCACAAAAAAAGACATAAAGCCTAACTTAACCGCATGCTTTTGTTCAAAACGGGCTTTATATTGATTTCGTAAATCAATCACGTTCTGCATATTAACTTCATTAAACGTGGTCAGCATTGCCGCATTCTGTTGCGCTTGTAATAACCGCTCGGCCACCTTAGCTCTTAATCGCGTCATTGGAACACGCTGTTCAGGACGTATCCCAAGCGCAGGACGACTGGATTCTATTTCTGCTTCAACCATGACGGTCTCTTTAGCTGTCACTTTTTCAGGCTCATTAACACGGGATTGAAGGGGTGTTTGTACACCCACTGACGACGTAGACGCTGATTTATTTAAATGCTCTAAAACATCAGTTTTAGTCAATCGACCACTTTTTCCAGTGCCATTTATTTGGGTAGGATCCAAACTATTCTCATGAATTAAACGTCGTACAGAAGGACTTAACGGCATATCCTCATCTACATTTTTGGTAGAATCAGACGTTATTAACTCCGTATCAATTGAATCTTCAGTGATGACAGAACGACCCTCTATAATCGCTAACAACTCACCACTCGTTACAATCGCCCCGTCTTCTTTAAGAATTTGACTTAAAATTCCCGTTTGCGGAGCGGTCACCTCAAGTACTACTTTATCAGTTTCAAGATCCACCAAATTCTCATTCTTATTGATGAAATCACCGACTTTTTTATGCCAATTAATTAAAGTCGCATCAGAAACAGATTCGGGTAAATTGGGAACTAAAACTTCAATACTCATGTTATTTTCCTAAAGGATTGCCGTATAAAGCTGTTTTCACAACAGCTTTTTGTTGTTCTATATGAACGTGAAACTTACCTACAGCTGGCGCTGCTGAGGCATCACGCCCTGCATAACCGACACTAATATGCGCGGGAATGTGATCCGTAAAATGATGCTTAGATTGATACCACGCACCTTGATTTTTAGGTTCTTCTTGACACCAAATGAATTCTTTTAAATTTGGATAATGTGCTAATTCTTTTGTAAGTAACTTATCGGGAAAAGGATACAACTGCTCTAACCGCGCGATAACAATATACTCAAGATTATCATTATTACGAGCCTCTAATAAATCATAATAAACTTTACCGGCACATAAGATAAATCGAGTCACTTTTTTAGGATTACGGGGTTCTTGTTCACCAATTAAGGGTAAAAATTCACCGTTTGTGAGATCCTCTAAGGTAGAGACCGCCAATTTATGCCGAAGCAAACTTTTTGGGCTCATGACAATTAATGGTTTTCGATACGGCCTAATAATTTGTCGACGTAATAAGTGGAAAATTTGTGCCGGTGTTGTAGGATTGCACACTTGCATATTGTGTTCTGCGCACAGTTGTAAATACCGTTCTAATCTTGCCGATGAATGCTCAGGACCTTGGCCTTCAAAACCATGAGGTAATAGCATCACCAAACCACACAACCGCCCCCACTTGGTTTCACCCGAACTAATAAACTGATCAATCACCACTTGGGCGCCATTGGCAAAATCACCAAATTGAGCTTCCCAAATCACCAAGGTATTGGGTGTCGTAGTACTGTAACCATACTCAAAACCGAGCACACCCGCTTCTGACAACAAAGAATCAAAAATCTGCGCACTACCTTGATCTTTAGATAAATGTTTAATAGGGGTATAGGTCTTATTATTCAACTGATTATGTAATACCGCATGCCTATGCACAAACGTACCCCGACCGACGTCTTGCCCCGTTAAACGAATCGGATGCTTCTCTAATAGTAAAGACGCGTAAGCTAAATTCTCAGCAAAGCCCCAATCCAGTGGCATCGCACCTGCTGCCATTTTCCGACGATTCTCCATCACTTTAGCGACGCGAGGATGTAACTCAAAACCGGCCGGCAAGCATTGCATTCTATCGTTACAAAAACGCAAATAATCTAATGAGATCGCCGTTTTACTCGGCGCATCCCAATTCTTATTAAGAAATTTATGCCATTGATTGGTATATGAATAAGATGGATTATCAGAAATAGGCCTTGAAACCACTTGCCCTGATTCTAATAACTTTTGATAGTCCTGCTCCATTTGAACTACATCTTCATGACTCAATACGCCTTCACTGACTAATTTCTGTGCATAAATTTGTCGAGTGGTTTTATGTTTACGAATTTTTTTATACATCACCGGTTGAGTCGTAGCAGGTTCATCAGCCTCGTTATGACCTAAGCGTCGATAACAAATCAAATCGATAACGACATCTTTGTTAAAGGTCATTCGATAATCAAGCGCTAAGCGGGTAACAAACAAAACGGCTTCAGGATCATCACCATTGACATGAAGAACCGGCGCTTGAATCATACTTGCCACATCGGTGCAATATAATGTTGAGCGGGCGTCTAAGGGATTACTGGTGGTAAATCCAATTTGATTATTAATAACAATATGAATCGTACCCCCCGTATTAAAAGCGCGAGTTTGCGACATATTAAGCGTTTCCATCACAATACCTTGCCCTGAAAACGCCGCATCTCCATGAATTAACACCGGAATAACGGTACTAATCCCCTCTTTACCCGCTCTGTCTTGTCGTGCTTTAACCGAACCCTCGACCACCGGATTAATAATCTCTAAATGCGATGGATTAAAGGCTAAAGTTAAATGCACAGGACCATCTGAGGTGGTAATATTAGATGAGAAACCCATGTGGTACTTTACATCACCCGATCTAGCTCCAGGTAATAAGGTTGAGGTCCCTTCAAACTCATCAAACAAAGTAGATGGACTTTTCCCCAAAATATTAACTAAGACATTTAAACGACCTCGATGGGCCATACCAATGACAATTTCTTTAACGCACTTTTGCCCCGAACCTTGTATTAATTCATCCAAAATAGGTATGAGGGACTCACCACCTTCTAAAGAAAAGCGTTTTTGTCCAACAAAACGATGGTGTAAGTAGCTTTCTATCCCTTCAGCAGATGTTAATAAATGCAATACCGAGCGCTGTTTTTTAGCATCAAGTATCATTTCGGCCTGAGTCGTTTCAAGTCGATTAATTAACCAACGCCGAATTTGAGTATCCACGATATGCATGTATTCAGACCCAATACTACCGCAATATATCGCTTTTAAATTAGCTAAAATAGCTCTTAAAGGTTGGCGATCCACGCCACCTGACAAGGCACCAGAATCAAATAACGTCTCCATATCTGGCTCAGTCAAGCCATAATAGGAAGGATCCATATCTGCAGGTGGAAGAGCACTCTTACCTAGGGGATTACTATTGGCTATTTGATGACCACGTACCCGATAATGATTAATTAATCGTGATACGGCGGCCTGTTTTTTTACACTTTCTTCGGTAAAACCTTGCAATTTAGCTAAGCGACCTTGGGATTTAATCGCCAGTTGAGCAAAGCGTTCAACAACGGGACTATGAGGCGTCTCATAAACGGTGCCACGATGTAATTCTTTAAATTTCTCTTGCCAACTTAATTCAACTGATTCAGGATCTTCTAAAAATCGCTCATATAAATTTTCAATAAAACTTGCATTACTACCTTGAAATGATGAAGATTCTTGAAAAAGTTCTAGCAAATTACTCATAGGATATCCAGGGATTCTAAACGATTACCGCTATCTTAAGGCTTGAGATGGGGTTTGCCAAGATTTACAGATAAAATAAATGACTTTATAAAATAAAATATATCTTGATATTATGACTTAAGACAAATAAAGATCCCATTTATAATGAAATGAGCACATTTTTACAAGAGAATAAATGGGTTGTGTTATAAAATATCACGAAATATTTTATTTTTAGTCGTAAAGCTTAACCGTTTTATTTTTTTGTAGTGACATAACCCTTTTTTTAATTAATCAGGGTTACAGCAACACATTTGGAGTCAATGTATGCGAATCATCCTATTAGGCAGTCCGGGTTCTGGTAAAGGCACCCAAGCTCAATTCATCACTGAAAAATTTTCAATCCCACAAATTTCAACGGGAGACATGCTAAGAGCCGCCGTGCGCGATGGCACTGAACTGGGCATTGAAGCGAAAAAAATAATGGATGAAGGTGGCTTAGTTTCAGACAATTTAATTTTAGGCCTAATTAAAGAACGAGTGACCCACGCAGATTGCGTGCAAGGCTTCTTACTGGATGGTTTTCCTAGAACCATTGCGCAAGCTCAAGGACTTCAAGCTATGAACATTAAAATCGATCACGTGATAGAAATTAACGTGGCCGATGAAGAAATAGTGACACGCATTGAAGGCAGACGCGTACATCCTCAATCAGGTCGCAGCTATCATGTTAAGTTTAACCCGCCTAAAGTTGAGGGCATTGATGATGTCACCGGTGAAGCCTTAATCCAACGTGATGATGACAAAGAAGAAACTGTACGCAAAAGACTCGCTGTTTATCACGACCAAACTAAACCTTTAGTTAATTTCTATTCAGCACCAGACCAAGACGTTATCTTTAACTCTATTTCTGGTGTAGGCACTGTGGATGAAATTACTAGCAAAGTATTTGCGATATTAAGTTAATTATTAAACCGCTAAAAAGCGATTATAAAAAGGTATTTATAAATGAGTAAAGTGTATAACGTAGCTATCGTTGGTGCGACAGGTGCGGTAGGTGAATCGATGTTATCTATCTTGGAAGAGCGAAACTTTCCAGTAGGTGACGTATATGCCTTAGCCAGTAGTAATTCGGTCGGCAAACGCATTCCCTTTAAAGGTGGATCTCTAAAGGTAGAAGATTTAGCCACGTTTGATTTCTCAAAAGCGCAAATTGGATTATTTTCACCAGGTGCCTCAATCTCTGAAATATACGCGCCCATAGCCGCAGCCGCAGGCTGTATCGTTATTGATAATACCTCACAATTCCGTTATGACGATGATATACCACTCGTTGTACCCGAAGTTAATCCTGAACGTATCGCGGATTATAAAAATCGTGGCATTATCGCTAATCCAAATTGTTCAACCATTCAAATGTTGGTGGCCTTGAAGCCTATACAAGATGCGGTAGGTATTACTCGTATTAACGTATGTACTTATCAAGCAGTTTCTGGCACTGGCAAAGAAGCTATAACAGAACTGGGTAAACAAACCATGGGGCTTCTCAATATGCAACCTATTACTCCGGTTGTTTACCCCAAACAAATCGCTTTTAATGTATTACCTCAAATAGATGTCTTTATGGAGAATGGCTATACCAAAGAAGAAATGAAAATGGTTTGGGAAACTCAAAAGATTTTAGGTGACAATTCTATTTTGGTAAATGCAACGGCTGTTCGAGTCCCAGTATTTTATGGGCACTCAGAAGCGGTACACATTGAAACTCGCTCAAAAATCACTGCAGCTGAAGTTCGCGCTCTACTAGAAAAAGCACCTGGCATCCAGGTAATTGATGAGCGTATCAACGGAAGTTATCCAACCGCTGTTACTCACTCATCAGGTCAAGACGACGTATTTGTGGGTCGTATTAGAGAAGATATTTCACATCCTCAAGGTATTGATTTATGGGTAGTCAGTGATAATATCAGAAAAGGTGCCGCATTAAATAGCGTACAAATTGCTGAAGTACTTATAAGAGATTACCTTTAAAAAATAGCATAATAAAACGCCATGTAGTTTATTGCACAGGTACATTGCAATAAACTACATGGCGTCTAATATGCCCCTTAATCACTAAAAAAGCACCTTTTTAAAAATATCAATCTCAGCCAGACATCCGCTATTCTTTGTAATCTACCAGCAAGGGTGCGTGATCTGAGAAGCGCTCATCTTTATAGATTGAGGTAGCCACTACTTTATCTTCCAAGCCTGCACTAATGATTTGATAATCGATACGCCACCCCACATTCTTTGCCCACGCTTGGCCTCTATTAGACCACCACGTATATTGTTCAGAGTCTTGATTAACTAACCTAAAAGCATCCAACCACCCCTCTGAAAAGAGCTGATCCAACCAAGTTCTTTCTTCAGGTAAAAAACCAGAATTTTTTCTATTGCCTCGCCAGTTTTTTAAGTCAATTTCTTTATGGGCAATATTCCAGTCACCACAGATAATATAATCACGTTTGCTTTTAAAACAATCTTGTAAATAAGGTAAAAAACGCGCCATAAAACTAAATTTAAATGCCTGCCTTTCCTCACCCGAAGAACCCGATGGTAAATACAAAGAGATCACACTTAAATTGCCAAACTGCGCTTCAATAAATCGGCCTTCTGTATCAACATCTGACCAACCGATGCCCTTAAAGATTAAATCTGGCTGAATTTTAGAATAAATGGCGACGCCGCTATAGCCTTTTTTTTCGGCTTCATGATAATAACAATGATATCCAAGGGGGTGAAAAACAGAACTATCAAGCTGATGACTTTGCGCTTTTATTTCTTGTAAGCAAACAATATCAGCACCTTGCTGTTGCAACCATGAAAAAAAACCTTTTCGCTCAGCCGCTCTAATACCATTGACATTTAAAGTAATTACACGCATAAATCCAACAAAGGTTGCCAATTGCTAATGAAATAAGTATTATACGGGGTTCTTTAATATGTATGTAGTCTCTTTGTGGGTAATGTGTAAGTACTATGAAACCAGAAATTCATCCAGAATATAAACAAATCACTGTAAGCTGTGGTTGTGGTAATACTTTTTTGACCGGTTCTGTCTTAACGAAAGATTTGCAAATCGAAGTTTGTTCTTCGTGCCATCCTTTCTATACAGGCAAACAACGCGTAGTTGATACAGCGGGTCGTGTAGATAAATTCCGTAAAAAATACGGTAAATAAATCGTTATTTTTACGAAATCTCGCAGTAAATTCATTTTACCATTACAAAAAATCACTTCACTGTCATTATTTGTAACGCATAAATGAATACGCAGGAATCAAACCACACATTAAGAATATTAATGTGTGGTTACCCTCTTCCCCCTCCAATCTCAACCGATCCACTTTCTTAAACCGCACACAATATTCAAGCCATATATCATGGCAATCAATAACCTACTTTAAGAATTAAATTAACACTGCAATAATATCCCATCTCTTTTATTTTGTTAAGATAATTACTCTATAAGCTCAAAAAAATTCACACCTAACTAAGAGAAAACTTGCAAATTTATCTATAAATACTTATAGTCACACCTAAAGAACAAACTTAACCTGTGTTAGGTAGTTATCCTCCAAAGTAAGACTAATTCAATACTTAATTTTAACTTGACAAATAAAAAGTGAACGTTATAAATGACCTATAATAAATCCATTATTTTATTGCCAAGTGTTTTATGTCTGGTAATCCATTCACAATTACATGCTGACACCACAAAACAAGAGGATTACTTTAAGCAACAAATTTTATTTGCAGAGTCAAGTAATCGGTTTGATGTTGCAGAATCAGCCCTAACCCATTGGTTATCAATTGATAGTAACAATCCGGAAGCTTTATTTTTTCAAGCTCAAATCAATATTTTAAAAGGTGACATAACAAACGCCAAAAAAAATATTAATGACCTAGAAAAAACATACGCCAATCACCCTGAACTTAACAAATTAAAAAGCTTATTAGATGTTCAGGGCTCAAAAAAATTAAAATTACAAGAAGCCCGTTTCCTTGCTAAAAATCAAAGAACAGCAGAAGCAGTCACTCTATATAATCAGTTATTCCCTTATGGAATGCCAACATCCGTTATTGAGGTTGAGTATTTGGAGTTAATGTCGAAGCTTAATAAAGCAGATTTCGAACAGGCTAAAGCCACTTTAATTGAAAGAAACATACAATATCCAAACAACCCAGATTATCAACCGGCACTTAAAAGCCTTCTTGATAAAAAAGCTCCTACTGAAGCTGCTTTAGAAGCGATAACCGATAAAAACGCGACCGATACAACACAAAAAATCAACGCATTAACTGATTTACCTGTTGAGAAATTAACCTTTCAAGCTATTGATAACTTAACAGCCACATTCCCTCATGATGCGTCTGTCAAAACTAAGGCAAAACAGCTAAAACAATCTTTAATTAACTATCAAAACAGCCTAAATGAACCTGGCTACAAAGCAAAGCTTCATGGGTTTAAACTTTTAGATGAGCAGAAATATGATTTAGCTGAAAAAAGCTTCTTATTTGCGAAATCAATTCACCCAAGCGACCCGGAAATTTTTAAAGGCCTAGGAAGGGTTAGATTAAATCAATCTCAACACGATGATGCTTTAGCGTTATTTATTAAAGGCAAAGATCTGGATAAGGACCCTGATAACAATTCAGAATGGAACTCCCTTATTTCAACCGCTCAATATTGGGGCTCTATCAAACGTGCCGACAACCTAGCCGAATCCAATCAAGATGCGGCTATAGTTTTATATAAAAAAGCCATCCTACAAGATCCAAAAGAAATTTATGGTTACCTTGCCATCGCCAAATTATTAGCTAAAAATAAATCTGATAAGGAAGCCGATGAGTTTTTTATTAATGCACTTAAAATTGAAAACACAAACGTACAGGCCTTAAGAGGACGCATTAATCTCCGCGTTGATAACAACAAACCGACGGAAGCCCTAAACTTAGTGAAAAGCTTTACTGCAGCACAGCAGAAAGTTATCGAAGAAGACTTGGATTCAATTAAAATTGATTCCATTTTAAATGATGCTGAAACCGCCCTAACTCATCAAGACCGAAAAAAAGCTAACGACAATATGTCATCAGCCATGAACTTAAAAACAGTCAGCCCATGGCAAGTTTACAAAATGGCGAACATTCTTAATCAACTTAACAGAAAAGAAGAGGCTGATGACACTATAAAACACTTTTTAAGTGTCTCCAAACCGTCTTCTGATAGTTACTTTGCCTCTGCTCTGTATTTAGCCAAACAAAATAAATTAGCTGAAGCGCTCACAGAAATAGATAAAATTGCTATACAAGATCGCACAAAAAATATTATTGAAAATCAACAAAGAATTTGGATGAATTATCAATTCAATGCTATCGATACATTAATAACTCAAGATAAACCACACGCTATTTCACGACTAAAACTAGTTGAATCTGAAGCCAACAATGATCCTGATTTTTTAATAACGATTACTAAATATTGGTTAGACTTAAAAGACACAGAACAGGCTAAAAGGACGCTTTTAACCCTAGAGCCTCAACCAAACTGGTCATTAAATACACACTTAAGTTATGGACAACTATGTGTTCAATTGAAAGAATTTGATCGATTAGACTATTTTGAAAAAAATGTTGATCTAACTAACGCATCAACGGACCAAAAACAACAAATTGAAAAACTACTCTTTGTCACTAAAATCAACAAAGCAAAAAACCATATTGCCAATGGCGATAAAAAATCCGCCAATCAAATCTATTTTTCTATCTTACAAAAAGATCCGTTATTCACCTCAGTATATACAGAATTAACAAATCTATTAGCTAAAGCTTCAGATGAAAAATCGAAGGCTAAAGCCAATGTAGCAATCACTGAATGGGTAGATAAGTACATCAATCAACTTAACAATACCGAAAATTATTCAGAACTTCCAGAAGTTCAAAAAATACAATTGTTAATCAAGTTTGATAAGAAAGAACAGGCTGAAAAAGCCATGAGAGATTTACTGACTCAGAAAGGCCAAACTGATGAGAGTCTATACGATGCCTCAAAGGCCGCTTTAAGTATTAAAAAGTGGCAAACTGCCGAAGACCTCAGTTATGCCGCCTTGCAGGCCAATAAAAATGATAATAACAAAACAAACCCACTCACGTTAACAGAGAGCGATAAAAAAAATCTATTTTTCTCTGAAAATAATAATTGGTTAGCTAAGAACGTCAAATCTAATATTGAAACGTTAAGAAAACAAACCGATGGTTATGTGACTTTATTTCCAGATTACCGATTTGGCACCAACACATCAGTTATGGGTGCAGCCGTTGAAGCTAAAGTCCCCTTTAAAAGATTAGGGCATTTCCTTTTTAGAATTAACCCTGTATCTTTAAATGCTGGCAATCAATTTCTAAATGCTAAAGATTTTGGAAGTTCACTTGTTAACCCGTGCCCAAACTGTGGATCAAAGCAATTACAAGCCACCGGTGTCGGCTATAATGTCGGATGGATGGGAGAACACTGGGTCGCCGATATTGGTCGAACCCCTGAAAACTTTTTAGTATCAGATGTTGTTGGTGGACTTCGTGTCGACGGGGATATTAAATCCTTTTCATGGGCCGTTAATGCCTCTAAAAGACCTATAAAAAACACGACTCTTTCTTATGCTGGCCTAACAGATCCAGTCACTAATAAAGTTTGGGGCGGCGCAAGACAATCAGGAATCAGTGTCAACTTAGGCTTTGATAATGGAGGTCCAATTGGCATTTGGTCTAATTGGCAATATCAATACATTAATGGCCAAAATCTAAAGACAAATACGAAGTATCAAGGGCAAATTGGTCTTTACGGACCGATTTGGAAAGACAAAAATAATCTCGCGAATATTGACTGGGGATTAAATACACTTTTCATGAGTTACAATAATAATCAAAATAACTTTACTTATGGAAATGGTGGTTATTTCAGTCCACAAGGCTATGCTTCTGTTTCATTCCCACTAACTGTATATGGACGTCGTAAAGACTGGTCCTACGCAGTAAGAGTATCCGGCGCTTATTCAATCTCTAAGACATCGGATGCAAATTATTACCCAAATGACCCGCTATTACAGCAAAATGCAGTGGCTCTTGATCCAGGTGCTATTTATTTGGGGGCCACTAGTAACGCTTTTACCTACGGCATTACCTCAATAATAGAAAAACGTATAACTGATCATTGGTCTATCGGTGCAAGAGCGCAATTACAACGCTCTCCATTTTATAACCCAAGCAATATAGGCCTCTATTTAAAATATGATTTTAATGAACATTGGTCACCTATTGATACACCGCCAAAAGTACCATACTTATTAAATGATTATAATGATTTTTAAATACTTGGCATTATTACCAAAAACACTTTTATGAAGTTTTTACTTAAATTTATTTTTTTTGCTGTGATTTTATCGCATCAATCATTTGCAATGGCCGAAAAGAAAAACATACAAGAAGAATTTTCTCAAGGAATCGCATTAATTAAAAGTAAAGATTATAACCAAGCGAAACTAATTTTTACTCATCTAATAAAAGAATACCCAGAAATTCCAGAGACTTATAATAACTTAGCATTGATTAATGTTGCTCAAGGTGATTTTATAAAAGCCCAAGAAACATTAAAAGAGGCCTTTAAGCACCACCCTAGTTATAACTTAATATATGAAAACTTAAATACCATTTACGCTGAAATAGCTCAAAGTATTTACAATAAATCTATTAACGGAAAAGCCAGTTACCCTATTGATCTTAAACGAATTTTAATAATTGACCATATTTCAAATACAACTGAAAATAACTCAATTATTAATACAGATGAGGGTAGCGAAAATAAAAGTGGCATTGAGTTATATTTTACAAGCAAACCAGTAGCACTAAATAAAATATTCTCGCCCAACACTACTGAGATAATAAACACAATATTATTTGATCTCGGTTGGATTGCACCCTTTATATGGTGCCTGATTATCTTAATAATAATCACATTTTTATTTAATCTAGGATGGGTCATAAAGTCGACTTTAGTTTTCTCGACTAACCTCATTACTAAAGTTTTTAAACACCAAAAAGCATTAAAACCTGTACATTTTTCACGCTTCTTTATTATTGAGTAAGTGAAAAAATAAATCTTATATAAGTAAATTTTGACATAAGCCATCTAATTTATGGCCCCGATTAGGAATAAAGTAATGAGTAACGACTTGCTAGATAAACACAACGAAAAAATTTTTACATGTATTGAATGTGGGTTAGTATTACCCGAAAGCAGCCAATTTCAGGGCAAACCCGTCTGTATAAGTTGTGTTATAGAATCTGGCATCATCATTCAAAACGACACAGTTGAAAATAACACCCTAGGCGAAGAAGAAAATGTAATCACCAGTGCATCAGACAATTTGATAAGCTCACTAGAAAGTCTATCAGATGCGATAAAAGACTCCGAACTTTTTAATGAAACATTGATTGAACCTGAAGCGTTCGAAGAGTCTGATGAGATTGCTGAACTCGAAGAGATTGAAGAGTCTGATGAGCACGCTGAACTCGAAGAGATTGAAGAGTCTGATGAGCACGCTGAACTCGAAGAGTCTGATGAGCACGCTGAACTCGAAGAGATTGAAGAGTCTGATGAGATTTATGAATCAGAAAACGCTATAATCACAGATAATACTAACTTAGAAAATACAATCGAGAATAATATGAGTACTACGAAAATTGAAGAAAATGATTGGACCACAATCCCAGCAGGTACCTTCTTAATGGGATCAGCAGATGCAGGTATTGACTCTGACGAACACTTACATGAAGTAACTGTATCTGACTTCAAAATATTAAAAACACCCGTTACTTTCGAACAATATGATGCGTTTTGTGAAGAAACAGGTAAACCAAAATACAACGACTGTAAATGGGGTCGTAATAATCGTCCCGTCATTTATGTCTCATATTGGGATGCAGTTGACTATGCACAATGGTTATCTACTAAAACTGGCTGGGAATGTCGCTTACCAACAGAAGCAGAATGGGAATATGCTTGCAGAGCAAATACAGACACCGAATACAATACAGGCAAGACTATAACAACCGCTCAAGCAAATTATGATGGTGAAACACCTTATTTATTAGCTTCAACCGGAATATCTCGTAATAAAACAATGCCCGTTAAAACATTCCCTGAAAATGCTTTTGGACTCTATGAAATGCATGGCAATGTTTCTGAGTGGTGTGCTTCTGAATATGACCCCTCTTATAGCGGCTCAGAGCAAATAGATGGTAGCTTAGACAGAAGTAATAACATTCCTCGGACTCTTAGAGGTGGTAGCTGGAATAATTCTTTAGATGAATTGCGTTCAGCAACAAGACATAAAAGCAACCCAACCAAAAGAAGCAACGAATGGGGTTTTAGATTAGTTAGAGTTGATTGATTGATTAAATAAATTAACACCTAAACAAGATCACTTATATTATTTGAAACTTATGTTGTTGGACAAATTACTATGGTAATACATTGCGCCTATTGTGGCTCTAAAGCGGTTATGCAAAAATCAGGGCTATGCCTTGATTGCGGACAAGTTTCAGCTTTAGAAAGTATGGAAATTCAAACTCAAAATTTGATAGACATTGAATCACTTCAAAATGTACCAAACGGAGAGGTATGTGCTGGAGGAGATACAGATTCAGTGCCAACAACTTTATTTCCACCTGAAATATCCAACAACATAATTAATGAAGAGAAAAATTTACAAACTCAATTTAGCCCCACCGCTAAAATAAATTGTGAATTCTGTGGTTCCAAAGCGGTTATGCAAAAATCAGGGCTATGCCTTGATTGCGGACAAGTTTCAGCTTTAGAAAGTATGGAAATTCAAACTCAAAATTTGATAGACATTGATTCACTTCAAAATGTACCAAACGGAGAGGTATGTGCTGGAGGAGATACAGATTCAG
>CAIPDT010000158.1 GCA_903863905.1 uncultured Methylococcaceae bacterium | reverse complement strand
CGTTTATGTCTTGATTTGTTTGGGCCGGGTTTGCATAAGAAAGAATTTGCCATCTTTGATTATTGTCAGAACTTTGAGTTCTTTGGTGAGAACCCTGAGGGCATTGAAGGCAATGGGGTGACAAGCTTAACCCGGCAAGTGTTTGAAGCAAAGTTAGAAGTCGCTTACTTGATCCGTGCAAAAGCAGACAGTACTGATGAACAGCGTATCTTGGCAGAAACGTATTTAACCGATTTACAGCAGTTGGTGTTGGGATTGGATACCCAGCGTTTTGTGGTTAAAGCTAAATTGCGGGCGGTGATTGAATACAGTGATAAAGCGCGGTGGGCCAATCTGTCTAAAACAGATTTAGTGGATTTGAATACGCAAGTCTCCAGTTTGATCTTGCCGGATAAAAACGATGATGAACTGGCCAGACGTTTTGATGTGTTAATTTTAACCTATCAATTGGCCTTGTTAACGGCGGCCTATCGTACCGATAGTTATGTCAATAAAATCAGCTGTACCGCGAAGGCATTGCTGAAGAAACAGAATATTCCGGCGGTTGCCTTACAGGTGACCTTGTTGAATGAATTACAAACGGAATTGTTCTGGCAAGCCATTACTATTAATCGTTTGGATAGGGTGCGGGTCGCGTTACGTGATTTAATCAAATATCTGGATAAGGATCAACAGGTTAATGTCATTACTTCGTTTGAAGATGTGTTGGATTTAGGCAATATCAGCGACCATGATTTAACCCCGTCTTACAGTCGGCTGCAAAGTTATAAAGATAGGGTGGAGTCTTATATTCGGACTCATCCTGATCATTTGGTGATCCATAAACTCAACACCAATAAACCGATTACTGAGACTGAAATTAACACCTTAGAAGATATTCTGTTTGATGGTGAAACCATCGGTACTCGTCAGGATTATATTGATCACTATGGTGATAAGCCCTTAGGGGAGTTTATTCGTAGTATTGTGGGTTTAGAGATTAGCGCGGCTCAGGAAGCCTTTGCTGATTTTATTCAGACCGGTTATTTACGTGCGGATCAGATGACCTTTATGAATAGCATTATCAGTTATTTGACCCGTAACGGTACGATTGATAAAAAGATGTTATTCGAACCGCCCTTTACCCATATTCATGATCAAGGTTTGCTGGGGGTGTTTGATGAGGTTGCAGCGGTTAAGGTGATTAAGTTAATCGATGAGGTGAATCAAAATGCTTTGGTTAGGCAGGTGGCTTAAAAAATCTCCCTTTATGCTTAATTTCTCTCAGGCCGTCATTTTTGTGTTCCTTTTTTAAGGGGGTAGTTTCCTGCAGATTGCCATTTACACAAAATAAGATACACCCTCATAAAATACAATCAAATAAATGACCTAAGGCCTAATTTTCAAACGAAAAAATATAATTCCTTCCTGTTATGGTCACGTTTCGACAAAAACTCTCTTTTCAACGATCAAAAACGAGCTCTTAACTTTTAAAACGGAGCTTGATTCTTACCAAAAGAAGCTATTAACCTAAAAAAAAGAGCTTGATTCTTACCAAATGAAGCTCTTTTTTATCCAATAGAGGTCTTTTTTTCAGGAAAAACGCAGTTTTTTAGCGGAATTTTATGTTTATATTGACTATAAAGCTAAAACCAGGGTACACAAAATTCCGGACAGCCTCGTTTTTTTACCTTAACTTATTTTTTAGTGCTTTCTTCTTTAATCAACTTGTTCATCACTTCAATCATTTTTTCATGAGAGCCAGCAACGGTGCCATTGGTTTTATATTTACCATTAATGATGATCGCTGGTACGCCAGTGATACCATATTTTGAAGCCATAATAGGCGCTTGACGTAATTTAGCATCGACACCAAAGTTATTATAAGCGTCATGGAAATCAGCCTCTTTAACGCCGTGATCAGCAAAAAACTTAGCTAAAGACGCCTCGGTATCTAAAGGTTCTTTTTTGTTTTGAATAGCATCAAAGAAATCATTATGCACTTTATCAACAATACCTAAAGCTTCCGCGGTGTAATAGGCTTTGGCATGTTTGCCCCAGGCTTCACTAAAGACAGCCGGTTGACGGATAAATTCAACATTCTTTGGTAGAGTTTTTACCCATTGTTCTAATAAAGGTTCAAAGGCGTAGCAATGCGGACAGCCGTACCAAAAGAATTCAATAATCTCAATTTTATCTGGATTTTCGGTCGGTTGTGGTGGGGTCAGGGTTTCATAACCCGCTTCATTGGCTTGAGAGGCGACAGAAGCAAAAGTTAACAATAAGGCTAAAATAAATTTAGTAATATTTTTAAGCATGGATTAAATCTCAATAAAGGGGGTTTATAAAGCCAAGGGCTATCAACTTAGAGCGTGTTAAGTTGATAGCAAAATAGAGTCACGCGGATGGTGTTATTTCATCATTGAAAGACGATACGAAACGTCTTTAATTTCTTCAATCGTCATTTTTCTAGCAATCATGTGCATCATGTTTTCTGGGTTATTGCTACGAACATCATTTTTAAAATCAGTTAAGGTTTGAATCAAATAATCCGCATGTTGTGATTTTATCATTGGAAAGCCAGCCGGTTTGTTACCTTCACCTAAAGGACCGTGACACGCGATACAGGCAGATACTTCACGCTTTAAATCGCCGTTTCTGTACAAATCACTGCCCTGGGCCAATACTTCTTCAATCGTTAGTTTTTTAGTATCTGTTATACCCTCTTCATCTTCGTCTTCATTGGCAACATCGACTTGCGATGGTAAGACATTGGCCGAAATATCTTGTGCCGCATAGTAGGCGGCAATATCCTCCATGTCATCCGTACTTAAGCCGGCGGCGATGGCGGACATCATGGGGTTTTTACGTGCACCTGTTTTAAATGCTTGTAATTGCTTAATTATATAGGAAGGATGTTGTTCGGCCAGTTTGGGGAAAGTGGATACGATACTGTTACCTTGGTCGCCGTGGCAACTAATACATGAGGCGGCTTTTTCTTTTCCTGCGCTAATAGAGTCTTGAGCATGTAAAATACTCGAAGTACTGGTAAACGCCAAGGCTAGTGAAAATGCCAGCAGTTGTTTTTTCATTGGGTTCCCCTTTGGAATTAGTGTAGTTATTTTATGCTAGCCTTTAATGTATGTATGCAGGCTGCCGAGTGTGGCCAGATTTTACCCTAAATAGTAAGCTTAAGCGAGGCAACGATGAATCCAGTTTATCATCAAGCAAAATTTATTAACAGTTCACCTGATTTAAGAGACACACCAACAGACCAAGGTAAGGAAATAGCCTTTGCTGGACGTTCAAATGCAGGCAAGTCGAGTGCCATTAATACCCTGACTCGACAAAATGGTTTAGCACGTATTAGTAAGACCCCGGGTAGAACCCAAATGCTTAATTTCTTTGAAATTAATGCGCAACACCGCTTTGTGGATTTGCCCGGTTATGGGTATGCAAAGGTGCCGATTGCGGTTAAAAAGAAATGGCATGAGTTAATGGAAAAATATTTAACACAGCGTAAATCCTTGTGCGCCATTATTTTGGTGATGGATGTGCGACATCCCTTAACTGAATTTGATTGGCAGATGGTGGAGTGGTGTCAGCATACTGGGTTAGCGTTACATATTTTATTAACCAAAGCGGATAAGTTAACCTATGGCGCGGCTAAAAATACCTTAATGCAAGTGCGCAAAGAGTTGGGTGATATTAACTTTCCGCTGTCGATCCAGTTATTTTCTTCGTTGAAGAAAACCGGTGTTGATGAAATTCATCAAGCCTTAGATGATTTTTTTAATCAAGAAGAATGGTCAAAAGAAGAGGATGTGGTCGGCGAAGAAGAGGCCTAAGAGTAAAGTAGTAGGCAAAAAAATACCCCGAAGACAACGTCATGGGGTATCAAGAGAAATCAGCCGATAAACAAGGAGGGGGCGGCTGATTCAATGCCAGTGGCATTGTCTCGGTAAGACCTTAGGTTTTTAAAAAAGTTTCAAAGACGCGTACATTTTTTTTTAATGCGCTTCATCCCAGTTATTGCCAATACCCACGTCAACGATCAAGGGGACTTTTAGCGTAATGGCTGAACACATCAACTGTCGTATTTGAGCAGTACATGCCTCTAGTTGAGGCTCTGCAACTTCAAAAACTAATTCATCATGAACCTGCATGATCATTTTAGCATCAGGATTGTTTTCATGTAACCATTGATCGGTATTTATCATCGCTAATTTAATAATATCGGCGGCGGTGCCTTGCATAGGCGCATTAATGGCCGTCCTTTCAGCATATTGGCGGCGGGCGGCATTACGAGATTTTATTTCTGGCAAGTACAGTCGTCGCCCTAAGAGCGTTTCTACAAAACCTTGCTCACGAGCTTGTTCTTTAATGTTATCCATATACTCTTTTACGCCTGGATAACGGGTAAAGTACAAATCAATATAAGTTTGAGCTTGGCCACGGTTGATGCCTAATTGATGAGCTAAACCAAAAGCAGACATGCCGTAAATTAAACCAAAGTTAATAGCTTTTGCTGAGCGGCGTAAGTCGGTCGTGACTTGGTCAGGCTGTACAGCAAAGACTTCGGCGGCGGTGGCTCTGTGTATATCTTCACCTTCACTAAAGGCTTTAAGTAAGCCGGCGTCAGCCGATAAATGCGCCATAATGCGTAACTCAATTTGTGAGTAATCGGCGGCTACAATTTTATAACCGGGGGGCGCGATAAAGGCTTGACGAATACGGCGTCCGGCTTCATTACGAATCGGTATGTTTTGTAAGTTGGGGTCAGATGAGGAAAGACGTCCTGTTGCGGTCACCGCTTGATGGTAAGAGGTATGAATGCGGCCTGTTTTATCATCCACTTGTTGCGGGAGTTTATCGGTATACGTAGATTTTAATTTACTTAAACTGCGATGATCCAAAATCAATTTAGGGAGTGGATACTCAAGAGCCAATTCTTGTAACACGGATTCATCGGTTGACGGTTGACCTTTGGGTGTTTTCTTTAAAATAGGTAGTTTTTGTTGATCGTAAAGAATTGCTTGTATTTGTTTAGGGGAGCCTAAATTAAAAGCGTGTCCGGCTAAATCGTGAGCCTGTTGTTCCAGTGAATTAATATGTCCGGCTAATTCTAAACTTTGTTGTGAGAGTTGAGCGGTATCAATGAGTACGCCGTTGCTTTCAATGCGGGTCAGCACCGCGAGTAGGGGAATTTCGATGTCAGTATATAAGCTATATAATGCCGGTTGTTCGGCTAGTTTTTGACTCAGTATCTGATGGAGTTGTAAGGTAATGTCGGCATCTTCGGCGGCATAAGGGGTAGCGATTTCGATAGCAACTTCTTGAAAAGGAATTTGTTTAACGCCTTTGCCGGCCACCTCTTCATAGCTAATGGTTTTGACGCCTAAATATTCTTTAGCTAGATCATCCATATTATGCTTAGTCAGCGTACTGTTTAAGATATAAGATTCCAACATGGTGTCATGCGCAATGCCTCTTAAGGTAATGCCATGATTAGCCAATACATGGGCATCGTATTTTAGATTCTGACCGAGTTTAGTTTTATGCGGGTTTTCAAGCAGGGGACGCAACTTCTCTAAAATGGTGTGTCGATCGAGCTGTTCGGGGGCATCGGGATAGTGATGACCTAAAGGTACATAAGCGGCGGAACCTGCGGTAATGGCAAAGGAAACGCCGACGATGTTGGCTTTGCTGTAATCTAAACTGGTGGTTTCGGTATCAAAAGCAAATAACTCGGCGTGCTCCAGTTGGGTCAGCCAACGTTCAAAATCGGCGAGGGTAAGAATCGTTTCGTAGTTAGAGTCAACGGGGATTGGTTTGTCGGATGCTATTGCTATTTCAGGTGCTGCTGTGACGATCGGTGCGGGGCTGTTATCCAGCATTTTGACCCAAGACATAAAGCCGAGTTCGGTGAGTAGTGCTTTAAGGTTTTCGGTATGAATCGGTTGACGTTTTAAATCTGCCATTTCATAAGGTAAGTTAAGATCGCATTGGATCGTGGTTAATTGTTTGGCTAAGGGCAGTTGTTCTAAACTGGCGCGTAGGTTTTCACCAATTTTACCGGTGAATTTATCCGCATTAGCCATGATGTTTTCTAAGGTCTCATATTGTTCTAACCATTTGGCGGCAGTTTTAGGGCCCACTTTAGGAACGCCTGGAATGTTGTCGCTGGTATCCCCCATTAGGGCGAGGTAATCAATAATCTGTGTCGGTTTAACGCCAAATTTATCAATAACGCCTTGAATGTCCATGCGGGTATTGGACATGGTGTTTTCTAAAATGATTTGCTCGGTGACTAATTGAGCCATGTCTTTATCACCGGTGGAGATAATAACTTCAAAGCCTTGTTGCGCGGCGTGTTGTGCTAAAGCCCCTAGAACATCGTCGGCCTCTACGCCACTTTCCATAATTAAGGGTAAGCCCATCGCTTTAATTAATTGATGCAAGGGCGCTATTTGCACGCGCAGATCATCTGGCATCGGGGGGCGATGCGCTTTGTAGTCAGCGTAGAGATCATTTCGGAAGGTTTTGCCCGGTGCATCAAAGACAACTGTTATGTAGTCAGAGTGATAGTCCGCTATTAATTTACGCAACATATTGGATACGCCATAAATAGCATTTGTGGGCTCACCTTTGGGATTACTTAAGGGCGGAACCGCGTGATAAGCTCTAAATAAAAAAGATGAGCCATCAATGAGTATCAATCTTTTTGAGAGGTTTTGTGACATAAGTGTGAGTGTTGAGTAGGGGCGCGTTAAGGGGTTATGTAAATCAAGTGGTGGCGGCATTAATATTAGGTTTTACGTTTTACCTCTATTATATTGGGTGCACAACTAATTTTAGTCAGAATTTGACTTAATTGATGGGTGTCCTCAATTTGAATGGTGAGATTTAAAGAGGCCGAAAAGTCAGAGTGTGTATCAAGCGTCGCGTTAAAGATATGAATTTTAGATTGCGCCAAAATCTGGGTGACGTTATTTAATAAATTTTGGGCATTGAACGCTTCAATAATAATAGGAACCGCATGACTGGTCTTTTGATCGCCCCAGGCAACTGAAATGAGTTGGGCTTGTTTCTCAATCGGCAGTTGCGTCACATTTTTACAGTCAACTCGGTGAATAGTGATGCCATGATGTTGAGAAATAAAGCCGATAATGTCATCGCCGAGTACCGGTGAGCAGCAATGCGCAAAAGAGGTTTGCACATTATCAATGCCGGCCACTGAAATCATGGATTTATTCGATGATTGTTTGGGGCGCGTGTTGGTGGGTAGGCTTTCCAGTTCGGGTATTTTAAAATAGCCGACAATTTGACGATTATTAATGTCACTACGACCAATGGCTTCAAGCAGCGCATCGGTATTGGGTTGTTTAAAATAACTTAGCATGTCGACTAAATTAAGGGTTTTAATCCCAAGGCGTTTAGTTTCTTTATCTAACAGTAGTTTTCCTCGGGCAATGTTTTCAATTTGTTGTTGATTACGGAACCAGTTCTTTACTTTGGTAATCGCACGCGAAGTTTTTAAGTAACCGAGGTTGGGATCAATCCAATTATGGTTAGGCGCACTTTCCTTAGCGGTTAATATTTCTATTTGTTCACCGGATTTTAAGGTGTAAGTGAGCGGGATAATGCGACCATTCACTTTTGCACCGCGACAGCGATGGCCTACTTCGGTATGAACCGCATAGGCAAAGTCTAAGGGCGTTGAACCTTTGACTAAATCTACTAATTTACCGGCTGGTGTTAAGACATAAACCCGGTCATTAAATAATTCGCTGCGAAAATCTTCACTTAAAACTTCTTCATCACCGGATTTTTCTTCCAGTAACTTGCGTAAGGTCGCGACACTTTTTTCAATGGCGGTGGATTGTTTGCCGCCTTCTTTATAAGCCCAATGTGCGGCTACCCCCAGTTCGGCGTAATCATGCATCTGCTGAGTACGGATCTGTACTTCGATACGATTACCTTCTGCATCTAAGATTACGGTATGTAAGGATTGATAGCCATTTTCTTTGGGATTGGCAATATAGTCATCAAACTCTTTGGGGATGTATTGCCAGAGACTGTGCACAATACCGAGCACGGTATAACACTGAGTTAAGTTATCCACAATCACGCGAACCGCTAATAAGTCATACAGCTCAGAAATTTCGAGTTTTTTATGGCGCATCTTTTTCCAAATACTATAAATGTGTTTGGGGCGGCCATAACACGTGCCATTGATGTTTTCGGTGCTGAGGTGTTCTTGTAATAGCGCGACAAAGCCATTAATACAGTTCTCGCGTTGCACACGGTTATTGGCTAAGGATTTGGCAATATGACGATAGGCTTGCGGTTCTAAATACCGAAAGGCCATATCTTCAAGTTCCCATTTAAACTGATGAATCCCTAATCGATTGGCGATAGGCGCATAGATATCCAGGGTTTCTTGGGAGATAAAGTGGCGGAGTTCGTAGGTTTCTTTGGCTAAATTGCGTAAGCGATGAATGCGATAGGCTAATTTAATTAAGACGGCGCGAACATCTTGAGTCATCGACAACAACATGCGTCGGAGGGTTTCAACCTCATTAGGTTTCTTGGTCATGTCTTGTGAATAGACTGTTAAGTTATTCAACCAGTTGACATCATTAACAAGCGCTTCGACCGTTTCACCAAACAGTTTTTTAAGATCGGGTTTCGGATTTAATTGCGCAAGGCGAGGGTCGCTTAACAGGGCGGCCAGATGGGTTTTAAAATCGACGTGATACTCGCGTAAGATATCTGCAACATCAACGCCTTTGGGGCGGTAGTAGTTTGGATCATCAGGAATGCGCCCGATAATTTCAAGCGCAAGATCCAGTTCTTTAAGCTCATGAGCAGTAAAGTGACTAACAAGAGGTCGAGCGTGAGCAGTGTTCTTTTGCATGAAAATGGGTTTAGAAGAAAGCGGAATCTAAGCAATTATAGGCTACATTGATAAAATTCGAGGCTTGAAAGTTGTTATCAATCCAGTTCTTTAAATAATAATGCTAAAATCAGTGTACTATTCAAACATTGCAACCCCATCGAGCGTTTATGCGTAAAGTAAGCTACGTATTCTTGGGTGACTGCATTTAATATTTAGAATTTTAAACCTTAGCGAGGCTTTATGACCACCCCAGCAGCTTTATACCAATCTACATTGCCGTCTTTAACCCTACGTGCGCGTGGAAAGGTCCGTGATATTTATGATATCGATGATAAATACATGTTAATTGTTGCGACGGATAGATTGTCTGCTTTCGATGTGATATTACCAGATCCCATTCCAGGAAAAGGTCGGGTGTTAACGCGTATCTCAAATTTTTGGTTTAATAAATTAAGTTATATCATGCCTAATCATTTATCAGGTATCGCGTTAGAAACTGTATTGCCGGATGAAGCAGAGCGCACGCAAGTGGAAGGTCGTGCGGTTGTGGTTAAAAAATTAACACCGTTACCGGTTGAAGCGATTGTGCGAGGTTACTTAATTGGTTCGGGTTGGAAAGATTATTTAAAGTCTGGTGAAGTGTGCGGTATCAAATTACCTGCCGGCTTACAACAAGCACAGCAATTGCCAGAAGCGATTTATACGCCATCTACAAAAGCGGCTGTGGATCAACATGATGAGAATGTTTCGTTTGAAGAGACGGTCACTTTAATGGGGCGCGATTTGGCAGAACAAGTTCGTGATGCCAGTCTTAAGATTTATAAAGAAGCGGCTCGTTATGCAGTCGAGCGGGGTATTATCATCGCAGATACTAAGTTTGAATTTGGCGTCGATGAGGCGGGTGTGCTGCATTTAATCGATGAGGCGTTAACGCCGGATTCGTCAAGATTCTGGCCCGCTGATCAGTATGAAGTAGGCATGAGTCCGCCTAGTTTTGATAAGCAATATATTCGTGATTACTTAGAAACCTTGGATTGGAATAAAACAGCGCCAGGGCCTGCCTTGCCGACCGAGGTTGCTGATTTTTGTGCAAAAAAATATCATGAAGCTGAAGTTAGGTTGTTGGGAGACAGTTAAGTATTAATGAGGCTATATTTTTATAGGCTAATTAAGAATTAATGTTATATACCATTTTAAATGTAAGGTATAATTTGCCAAGGTTAAGTGACGCATTAAAAGCGTAATAATTAAGCTTTGATTTTTTTCGACCTTGATTTAATTCAGTCTGAAATATATAATCCATAAGCTATTATGTTTGGAGAGTTATGTGATCAGTAGAAATGACTCTACAGTTAGTAAGATTTTGAGTTATCAAGTCTTGATAATACTGATGATCACTGCGGGCTTTGGTTTATTTAGTGGATGGGATCAAGCTCTATCAGTTATATATGGAGGGGTTGCAGCATTTATACCCAATCTCTTTTTTGCATTAATGGTATACAAATCGTCTAGGCAATCTGCACGAAAGATTGTCAATTCTTTTTATGCGGGTGAGTCAGGAAAATTTTTTTTAACAGTCACACTGTTTATCATTATTTTCAATCTTCCGAATATAAAAATATTACCGCTGTTAGTGGGTTACATTACAGCATTGTCGGTTTTTTGGTTCGCGCTATTAATGCGTTAACAGTTTAATTTTTTTTAAGAGAGGAACAATGGCCAGCGAAGTTCATGCCGCCGAAGGTGCTACCGGTTATATTATTCATCATTTAACCCCACTCCATGTCGGTGAGGGTTTTTGGACATTGAACTTAGATACGTTGTTTATTTCAGCTGTGCTAGGCGGACTGTTTGTTTGGTTCTTTAAAACTGCAGCAGAAAAAGCGACCTCGGGCGTTCCTGGATTAGTTCAGAATTTTGCAGAAATGTTGATTGAGTTTGTTGATACTCAAGTAAAAGACAGTTTTCATGGTCATAGTAAATTAATCGCACCTTTAGCGTTGACGATTTTTTGCTGGGTGTTCTTGTGGAACTTTATGGATTTATTCCCAGTAGATATTTTTCCATTAATTGGATCTATGATGGGTATCGAATATCTTCGAGTGGTACCGAGTACTGATTTAAATGCAACGTTTGCAATGTCTATTTCAGTTTTCTGTTTAATAATTTTTTATAGTATTAAAATCAAAGGCCCTTGGGGATTTGCAAAAGAATTGATGTTCCAACCTTTTGGTCCTTGGTTACTACCTTTTAACTTATTATTAAAATTAGTCGAAGAAATTGCTAAACCTATTTCATTGGCACTTCGTCTATTCGGAAACCTGTACGCAGGTGAGTTGATTTTTATTTTGATTGCTTTGTTACCTTGGTACATTCAACCTGTATTAAGTTTTCCTTGGGCAATATTTCATATTTTAATTATTACGCTTCAAGCATTTATATTCATGGTATTGACAATTGTGTACCTGAGTATGGCGCATGAAGATCATTAATTATTGTTTATTCTTTTTTATTATTTAACTAACCGTTTGGAGGTTTCATGGAAATTGCAAAATTAATTGCTGACGTACAAGGCATGACTGCTATCGCAGTAGGTCTGGTTCTTGGTATGGGCGCTTTAGGAACAGCGATAGGCTTTGGTCTATTGGGTGGAAAATTCTTAGAAGGTGCTGCACGTCAACCAGAGATGGTTCCAATGCTGCAAGTAAAAATGTTCGTTGTTGCGGGTCTATTAGACGCGGTAACAATGATTGGCGTTGGTTTAGCATTGTTTTTTACTTTCGCAAACCCATTCTTGTCAGCTGTTCAAGCTGCCGCAGCGGGTTAATACATTACCATTCTGTTTAATAGCAACAAGAGGAACGCATCGTGAGTATCAATGCTACTCTGATTGGGCAAATGATTACCTTTGCACTTCTGGTATGGTTTACCATGAAGTACATTTGGCCGCCTTTATTTGACTCTTTAGAAGAACGTAGAAAGAAAATTGCCGACGGTTTAGCTGCGGCTGAAAGAGGTCAAGAAGAAATTCTATTGGCCGAAAAGAAAGCAAAAGGCGTATTGAAACAAGCTAAAGAACAATCTACCGAGATTGTTGGCTTAGCTCAAAAACGTGCCAATGAAATTGTTGAAGAATCAAAAGACACCGCTAAGAAAGAAGGTGAACGTTTGATTTTGGCAGCAAAAGCACAGATTGAACAAGAAATACAGCAAGCTAAAGAAGGTTTGCGTCAACAAGTGGCTGATTTAGCTTTGAGTGCCGCAGAACAAATTCTGGGTGCAGAAATTGATAAAGCGAAGCACCAAGATATTATTAGTAAAGTTTCTAATCAACTGGGTTAAGCATAATGAGCGAACTGGCAACATTAGCAAGGCCCTATGCAGCGGCAGTATTTAAAAGAGCTAAAGAAACTAAGGCCACTGTAAAGTGGTCTGAGAGTCTGGCTTTTATGTCAGCTGTACTTAAGAATGAAAATATTGCTGTTGTAGTTGATAATCCAAAAGTTAATAAAGAAAAATTATCAACGTTGATGCTGGATATTTGCCAAGAGCACATCACTGAAGAAAATGGTAATTTTCTAAAGTTGTTGGTTCATAACAATCGATTGGTTTTATTGCCTCATATTGCAAAATTATTTGAGGCTTACAAAGCTGAAGATGAGGGTTATGTTGAGGTTGAAGTATTCACTGCTTATACATTATCCAAAGAAGCAAAACAAAGCTTTACGGCAACATTGGAAAAAGCCTTAGGAAAGAAAATTCATATGAACGTAGCCATTGATAAGTCATTAATTGGTGGCGTTCTGGTAAGAGCAGGCGACAGAGTCATTGATGGATCTATTAAAGGTCGGCTTCAACACATGCAAAAAGCGCTACAGTGAGAGTGAGAAATAGAACATGCAATTAAACCCATCTGAAATAAGTGATCTGATTAAAAAGAAGATCGAAAACTTCGACTTAAGTGCCGAAGCGCATACAGAAGGTACCGTAGTCAGTGTAACTGACGGTATTGTAAGAGTACATGGTCTTTCAGAAGCAATGCAAGGTGAGATGCTGGAGTTTCCAGGCAATACCTTTGGCATGGCACTTAACCTTGAAAGAGATTCAGTCGGTGTGGTGGTTTTAGGTAACTATCAACACATTACTGAAGGTGATACTGTTAAATGTACTGGAAAAATTTTAGAAGTACCCGTTGGTGAAGCATTACTAGGTCGCGTTGTTGACGCACTGGGAAATCCAATTGATGGAAAAGGCGCAATTGATACGACTGAAACCGCGCCTATTGAAAAAATTGCACCTGGCGTAATTGCACGTCAGTCAGTTGATCAACCTGTACAATTAGGTTTGAAATCAATTGATGCAATGATTCCAGTCGGTCGTGGTCAACGTGAGTTAATCATCGGCGACAGACAAACAGGTAAAACTGCGATTGCGATTGACGCGATTATTAACCAAAAAGGCACAGGTATTAAATGTATCTATGTGGCGATTGGTCAAAAACGTTCTTCAATTGCTAACGTAGTACGTAAACTTGAAGAGCACGGAGCAATGGCGCACACCATTATTGTTGCGGCATCTGCCTCTGAATCTGCGGCTTTACAATTTATCGCGCCTTACACCGGTTGTTCAATGGGCGAGTTCTTTAGAGATCGCGGTGAAGATGCGTTAATTATTTATGATGATTTGACTAAACAAGCTTGGGCTTATCGTCAAGTATCATTATTATTACGCAGACCTCCAGGTCGTGAAGCTTATCCTGGTGACGTGTTTTATTTACATTCACGTTTATTAGAAAGAGCTTCAAGAATTAATGCAGCTGAAGTTGAAAAGTTAACCGGCGGTAGAGTTAAAGGTAAAACAGGTTCATTAACTGCATTACCCATTATTGAAACTCAAGGTGGTGACGTATCAGCTTTCGTACCAACTAACGTAATTTCTATTACGGATGGTCAGATTTTCTTAGAAAGTAACTTATTCAACTCAGGTATTCGTCCAGCGGTAAACGCGGGTCTATCAGTATCTCGAGTCGGTGGTGCGGCACAAACTAAGATCATTAAGAAACTCGGTGGTGGTACGCGTCTTGACTTAGCTCAATATCGTGAGTTAGCAGCGTTTGCTCAGTTTGCCTCAGATTTAGATGAAAGCACACGTAAGCAAATTGAACGTGGTCAACGCGTTACTGAGTTGATGAAACAAAATCAATATTCACCGATGTCAGTTGCTCAAATGGCCGTGTCGTTATTTGCAGCCAACGAGGGTTTCCTTGATAGTATTGAAGTTAACAAAGTTCTTGATTTTGAAGCGGCATTACAGTCGTACATGAAATCAGAGCACTCTGAATTAATGAACAATATTAATGCAACTGGCGATTTTAATAATGAAATTAGCAGCAATTTACGCACTGCTATAGAAACTTTCATTAAAACTCATAGTTGGTAAAAGGGTCTTCAAATGGCTGTTGGTAAAGAAGTACGCACAAAGATCGCGAGTATTAAAAACACTCAAAAGATCACTCGGGCAATGGAGATGGTTGCTGCGAGTAAAATGCGTAAAACAAAAGACAGAATGCAGGCAACAAGGCCCTATTCTAAAAAAATAGGCCAAATAATTAAGCACTTGGCTCAGGCTAATCCAGAATATAAACATCCGTATTTGGTTGCTCGTGATGTTAAACGTGTAGGCGTTATCTTGATTAGTTCAGATAGAGGTTTGTGCGGTGGTTTAAATTCAAATTTATTTAGAAAAACACTTTCTGAATTAGGTCAATGGAAAAGTGCAAATGTAGAAGTTGATATTTGCACCATTGGCACAAAAGCATTTGGTTTTTTCAGTAATGTAAATGTGAATTTAGTCGGTCAAGTTTCCAAATTAGGTGACGCTCCGCACCTACACGACATTGTCGGCATTATTAAAATAATGTTGGATGCTTACGAGTCAGGTAAAATTGATCAGTTGTTTGTAGTGAGTAATGAGTTCGTCAATACAATGACTCAAAAGCCCACTATAGAGCAATTACTGCCTGTAGTCGCCTGTGAACTAGATGAAAATTTGAGTGGCCATTGGGATTATATTTATGAGCCTGATGCAAAAGAAGTATTGGATCATTTATTAACCCGTTTCATAGAATCAAAGGTTTACCAAGGATTGGTAGAGAATAATGCCTGTGAACAGGCTGCCAGAATGGTTGCTATGAAAAGTGCTTCAGATAACGCAGGAAATCTTATCGGTGAGTTGCAATTAATTTACAACAAAGCCAGACAAGCTGCTATTACTCAAGAAATTTCGGAAATTGTTGCCGGTGCCGCCGCTGTTTAAGGCTCTCCTGAGCTAGTCGAAGGACCCAAGCAAAATGACATCACACTTAGAGGACAACTCAATGAGTTCGGGTAAAATCGTTCAAATTATCGGCGCGGTCGTTGACGTGGAATTTTCACGTGCAGACCTGCCAAAAGTATATGATGCCTTACAAGTAGAAGGCAAAGATTTAGTATTGGAAGTACAGCAGCAATTAGGCGACGGTGTTGTCAGAACTATTGCTATGGGTAGTACTGATGGCTTAAGTAGAGGTTTATTAGTTACTAATACTAATGCACCTATTTCAGTTCCAGTAGGTAAAGAAACTTTAGGTCGTATTATGAACGTCCTAGGTGAACCTATTGATGAAAAAGGCCCTATTGGCGAAACTGTTAAATGGGGTATTCATCGCGAAGCACCCAGTTATGCAGAACAAGCCGCTGCAAATGAATTGCTAGAAACCGGTATCAAAGTTATCGACTTAGTTTGCCCTTTTACAAAAGGTGGTAAAGTAGGTTTATTCGGTGGTGCAGGGGTAGGTAAAACCGTTAACATGATGGAACTGATTCGTAACATCGCGATTGAGCACAGTGGATATTCTGTGTTTGCAGGTGTGGGCGAACGTACTCGAGAAGGGAACGATTTCTATCACGAAATGACAGATTCAAACGTAATCGATAAAGTATCATTGGTTTACGGTCAGATGAATGAGCCTCCAGGAAACCGATTACGTGTTGCGTTAACGGGATTGACTATGGCTGAATATTTCCGTGACGAAGGTCGTGACGTTTTATTCTTTGTAGATAATATTTACCGTTATACCTTAGCGGGTACTGAAGTATCGGCTTTATTAGGTCGTATGCCTTCTGCGGTAGGTTATCAGCCAACATTGGCTGAAGATGGGTGTTTTACAAGAACGTATTACGTCAACTAAAACAGGATCTATTACGTCTATTCAAGCGGTTTATGTACCTGCGGATGATTTAACAGATCCATCACCTGCTACAACTTTCGCGCATTTAGACGCGACAGTGGTATTATCACGTCAAATTGCTGAGCTAGGTATTTATCCTGCGATTGATCCTTTAGATTCAACCAGTCGTCAGCTTGATCCATTAGTAATTGGTCAAGAGCATTATGATGTTGCACGTAGCGTACAAGGCATTTTGCAACGTTATAAAGAATTACGTGACATTATTGCGATTTTAGGTATGGATGAGTTATCTGAAGATGATAAATTGACCGTATCTAGAGCACGTAAAATGCAAAGATTCTTGTCTCAACCTTTCTTTGTTGCTGAAGTGTTTACAGGCTCTCCAGGTAAATATGTATCATTAAAAGACACTATTACTGGCTTTAAAGGTATTATTGCGGGTGAGTACGATGCGATTCCTGAGCAAGCTTTTTATATGGTAGGTACCATAGATGAAGTGCTTGAGAAAGCAAAGACATTAAAAGGCTAATAAATAATTCTCTCCACCTTCGGGTGGAGAGAAGGTTGAAACAGGTGAAAAAATGACCATGACCGTACATGTAGACATTGTAAGTGCAGAAAAGGAGATATTTTCGGGACTTGCCGAAATGATTTTTGCTCCTGCTGAACTTGGAGAATTGGGTATTTCACCTCGTCATGCCCCATTAATAACAAAGCTTAATCCTGGCGAAGTTCGGGTAAAAGTAAGTGAAACTGAAAGCTACCCCTTTTATATCTCAGGTGGACTTTTAGAAGTGCAACCACACTTAGTCACAATTTTGGCGGATACTGCTGTCAGAGCTAAAGATATTGATGAAGTAGCGGCCTTAGAAGCGAAGGCAAAAGCGGAAGAAGCACTTGCAGATAAATCAGGGAAACTTGATTATGCAATGGCTCAATCGCAATTGCAACAAGCTGTTATGCAGTTAAGAACGCTAGACAGGCTAAGAAAACGTGGTGGATAATCGTAAAATATTTCGATTATTGTTGGTACGTTAACAGCATATTTTAATTTAAAAAAGCCCGATAGCGCTATATTCGTTATCGGGCTTTTTTGTTATCAGGATTTCAAATGAATATTACAACGATTATATTAGCGGCGGGTAAAGGCACTCGCATGCGTTCAGAGTTACCTAAGATTCTACATAGAGTGGCTAATCGCCCCTTATTACAACATGTCTATGACATGAGTCATGAAATAGAAAATAATACCATCACCATTGTATATGGGCATGGTGCTGAGTTAGTTAGAAATACGTTAAAAAACCTAGATGCAACTTGGGTAGAGCAAAAGCAACAGTTAGGTACCGGTCATGCGGTTCAGCAATGTAAAGAGCAAATCAGTGATGACGATACGGTGCTTATTTTATACGGTGATGTGCCATTATTAAAATTAGAAACTGTTCAGCAATTAATAGCAAACGTAAGCAATAACACCTTGGCGCTACTGACAGTCAATTTAGATAATCCAACCGGTTATGGCAGAATTGTTCGCGATAATGCGGGTAAAGTCACTAAAATTGTCGAAGAAAAAGATGCGTCTCCTGAAGAGAAATTAATTATTGAAGGCAATACCGGTATTATGGCCGTTCAAGGGGGACGATTAAAAACATGGTTAGCACAATTAGGTAATAATAATGCCCAAGGTGAATATTATTTAACCGATGTCATCGAAATGGCTGTTGCTGATAATATCGAAGTTATTACTAGCCAGCCAGAAACAGTAGATGAAGTATTAGGGGTCAATAACCGAGTACAACTCAGCCATTTAGAGCGCGTATATCAGTTAGAACAAGCGCAAAATCTGATGGAGCAAGGCGTAACGTTATTAGATCCTGCTCGCTTTGATCTTAGAGGGTCGATAGAAGACTTGGGTATTGATATCATCATTGATGTGAATGTGATCATTGAAGGTAAGAATAAGATCGGGAATAATGTTAAGATTGGCGCGAATACACAGATTAAAGATTCAATCATTGGTGATGATGTTGAAATATTAGCCAATTGTGTACTCGAAAATGCAGTGGTAGGGGTTGGGAGTCGAGTGGGACCCTTTGCTCGTTTACGTCCAGAAACTGAATTAGCCGATCATGTTCATATTGGTAATTTTGTTGAAATCAAAAAATCAACGGTTGCGACAGGCAGTAAGATTAATCATTTAAGTTATATTGGTGATACAACCGTTGGCAGTGGCGTTAATATAGGTGCGGGTACAATCACCTGTAATTATGATGGCGTAAATAAATTTAGAACCGTCATTGAAGATGGCGCTTTTATAGGTTCGGATACTCAGTTAGTGGCGCCGGTTACTATTGGTAAAAATGCCACCATCGGTGCAGGTTCAACTATTACTAAAGATACGCCAGAAAATCAGTTAACCTTAAGTCGAGTCAAACAAATTTCAATAGCAGGTTGGCAACGACCTATAAAACAGGAAAAATAATATGTGTGGTATTGTCGGTGGTGTAGCACAACGAAATATAATTCCTATCTTAATTGAGGGGCTTAAGCGTTTAGAATATCGAGGTTATGATTCCGCAGGCTTAGCGGTTATCGAGAATCAAACAATTTATCGAAAAAGAGAATTGGGAAAGGTTAAAGGCTTAGAAGATTTAATTAAGCTTGAGCCTATCCAAGGAACCGTCGGCATAGCACATACCCGATGGGCGACCCATGGAAAACCCAGTACTCAAAATGCACATCCGCACATTAGTAAAGACACCATCGCTGTGGTTCATAATGGCATTATTGAAAACCACGAGCAATTACGCAGTGAGTTAAAAGCTAATGATTTTGTGTTTACATCAGAAACGGATACTGAAGTCATTGTGCATCAGATCGCGAAGATGCTGGAAACGACGGATGATTTCTTGCTTGCTGTTAAGCAAACGGTGCAAACCTTAGAGGGTGCTTATTCATTAGGCATTATCAGTAGTGAAAATCCTAAAACTTTAATTGCTTGTCGTAAAGGCAGCCCTTTAGTGATTGGGGTGGGCATTGGTGAGTTTTTTATTGCTTCTGATGTGGCCGCTTTATTACCCGTGACTCAGCGCTTTATCTTTTTAGAAGATGGTGATATCGCGACTATTACCATCGATGAACTCGTTATTTATGATGAAAATGATCAAATCGTTACTCGCCCAATTAAAGAAAGTTTATTGACGGCTGATTCAGTCAATAAGGGTGAATATCGCCATTACATGTTGAAAGAAATTTATGAGCAACCCTTTGCCATTGCTCAAACCCTGGAAGGTCGATTTATAAATAATCGTTTGCAAGAAAGTGCCTTTGGTCATAATGCCAATGAAGTCTTCGACTCTATCAAATCAGTACAAATATTAGCCTGTGGTACAAGTTATCACGCGGGTCTAGTGGCTCGTTATTGGTTTGAACAATTGGCACGAGTACCTTGTCATATTGAAGTTGCCAGTGAGTTTCGGTATAGAAGTCCTGTGTTAGCACCGGATACGTTAATTGTTACGATCTCTCAATCGGGTGAAACTGCCGATACACTCGCGGCTTTACAAGAGGCAAAGAAACTAGGTGCTAAATACTCTTTAGCGGTTTGTAACGGGCCAGAAAGTTCGTTGGTTAGAGAATCAGACTTGGTCTTAATGACCCGCGCTGGTCCAGAAATTGGTGTCGCATCGACTAAAGCCTTTACCACGCAACTAACGGCATTAATGTTATTGGTGATTGCTATTGGTCGTCGATTTGAATTATCGGCTGCCGATGAAGCTAAAATTACCTCTGAATTATTTAGTTTACCCGGAAAAATAGAAACCGTATTAAAACTGGATAAAGAAATTGAAATCTTGGCGGAACGGTTTGCTGATAAACAACATGCCTTATTTTTAGGTAGAGGCACTCATTATCCGATTGCGATGGAAGGCGCCTTAAAACTGAAAGAAATTTCTTATATTCATGCGGAAGCGTATCCCGCAGGTGAATTGAAGCATGGCCCTCTGGCTTTAATTGATGCTGATATGCCCGTGGTGACTGTAGCGCCCAATAACAAATTATTGGATAAGTTAAAATCAAATATTCAAGAAGTAAGTGCCCGAGGTGGACAACTGATTGTATTTATGGATGAAACTTTAGAAACAACTGAAGACGAGAACGTGCAGATAATAAAAGTGCCTCAGGTTGAAAATGAAGTGTCTCCCATTATCTATACTATTCCTTTGCAGTTATTGTCTTATTATGTGGCTATCTTAAAAGGTACGGATGTTGATCAGCCTAGAAATTTGGCCAAATCAGTGACGGTTGAGTAAGAGGTCAATAAATTTAAAAATTGATGCGACGTAGGCAGATAAAAGAATCAAGGGTTGTAGATAGTATAATACATGACTATTAAAATAGACTTACGTCACATCCGTGATTGAATACGATGGATACAAAATGAATGGGGAGGTTAAATGCGGCTCTTATTAGTGGAAGATGATGAGATCTTAGGCGATGGCTTGGTAGCCGGTTTAAGAATGGAAGGTTACGCTGTCGATTGGTTAACCAACGGCAAGTTAGCTGACGAAGCATTGAAACTCAATAGTTATGAATTAATCGTACTCGATTTAAATTTACCAGATATGGATGGTATGGCTATTTTGCGGGCGTTACGAGGTCGTAAAGATGAAACGCCCGTCATGGTGTTAACCGCAAAAGATACTATCTCTGATCGGGTCTCCGGTTTAGACAGCGGCGCCGATGATTTTGTTATAAAACCGTTTGAATTAGATGAAGTTTGCGCGCGTTTAAGAGCGTTGGCTAGACGCAGTGAAGGTCGTAGTGCGCCCACCATTGAATATAAAGGTATTGTGCTAGATCCGGCTTCTCATCAAGTGACCTTTAATAATGAAAAAGTAGATTTATCACAAAAAGAATTTGAGATTTTAAGTTTTTTAATGAGTAATATCGGTAAAGTGGTTTCTCGATCAAGATTGGAAGAAAGTTTATATTCTTGGGATTCGGATGTAGAAAGTAATACCGTAGAAGTGCATATTCATTACTTAAGAAAAAAATTAGATTCGGGTTTAATTCGGACTGTCCGTGGTGTGGGTTATATCATTGATGCCGAGGAATCATGAACTATTCTCTTAGGCAGTTATTGTTAGTCAGTTTATTATCGGCCTCCATGGTGATTTGGGGGGTAGCGGCTTATTTAAATTACAAAGTGACCCGAGATGAGGTTGCCAATCTATTTGATGCAGAATTAGCTCAATCGGCCAAGGTGTTAAATGCCTTTGTAGAGAGTTTATTTCGAGAAGGTTCCTTATCCGCGCATTGGAGTCAAGAGCGGGAAAAAGCCGATGAAATCGTACGTAATTATGGCTTAAAGCGTAAATTAAAAAATAAAGCGGTGACTCAAATAGAGTCGGATGATACTGGCTTGCCACTTCGATCGATTGATATCCCCTCTTTTTCTGTACACGGCTTTAGTCAATCGAATATAGATGAACAATTGTGGCCTATTTTTGATGATTTATTAAAAGCCAATGCGTTAGGTCATAAATACGAACGTAAAGTGGCGTTTCAATTATGGTCTAAGAAAGAGGGCTTAATTCTACGCTCGGATAGTGCCCCCAAGTTTGCTTTTTCATCCTCTGATCATGGTTTTAGTGATACTAAGATTGATGGACACGAATGGCATGTTTATAGTATTGCCAATGCGACGGGTGAATATGTTATTCACGTGGGACAAAAAGAAGAAATACGGGCTGAATTAACCGATGAAATTTCGTCTCAACTAGTCACGCAATTTTTAGTAGGCTTACCCTTTTTAGGGTTGGTGATTTGGTTTATTGTCGGCTTGTCATTAAAGCCCTTAAATCGTTTAGAGAAAGCGTTAGCCAAACGGGAGGCGAGTTATCTGAAACCGTTATCGGTTAAAAGCTTACCTAATGAAATTGTGCCTGTCGTTAATGAAATTAATAACCTATTTGTGCAACTTGAACGCGCGTTTGAACATGAGCGTCGTTTTACCGCAGATGCGTCGCATGAATTAAGAACCCCTCTAGCCGGTTTATTAACGCAAGCGCATGTTGCGTTAAGAACAACCGATGAAGAGGTTCGTAAGCAAGCTTTATCACGGATCAAGCAAGCGGTTAATCGCATGACCTACATGGTTCAGCAATTGTTAACCTTCTCACGGATTGAATCCAATGCCGAGTTTTTAACCAAGCAAAATACCATGGTGAGTCGGGAAGTGATCCATGTGATTACTGAATTAGAACCCGAAGCACATAAAAAACAAATTATTATAGAATTTGTTGAAGATAATGCCGTCCCCGCCTTTGTTAATGCACCATTAGTGACTATTTTAATTCGTAATATTATTGATAACGCCATTAAGTACACGCCTCAAAAAGGGAATGTATTAATTACTGTAACGGGTCAAGAGAAATACTTGCTGTTATGCGTTGAAGATTCAGGCCCCGGTATTGCGCCCGATCAATATGAAAAATCTTTAGAACGGTTTCATCGCTGTGTCGAAACGGCCAATACAGCCAAGGGAACGGGCTTGGGCTTTTCAATCGTACAACGCATTGCGGCAATTCATAATGCCGATTTAATTTTGGGTGTATCTCAGTTTGGCGGCCTTAAAGTATCGGTATTATTTCCTTTGCCAGTTAGACCGGTAGACCAAACATGGCAAAGTAAACTGAGTTTTTTCAATCTTAGAAAAAGTAGCTAAGAGTTCATTTTTGTTAACAATGTTGTATTTCTTAATAACAGAGAACTCGTTAAGTTAAGATACAAAAATACCCGCCTATTTTTATAGGATGCGCTGTACTTTCTTTCAGTAGCATCCTATAGAAACTTTGTAACGATAGCGTTTACGTCTCGCCAACCGTTAATACATCACTGTGCTTTCAGGCTCTTTGATCACAGGATTACTCAGTTCACCAATGCCTTCAATTTCAATCCGAACGGTTTGACCGGGTTTAAGATAACCACGGGGTTGCATTTTAACGCCGACTCCACTGGGTGTGCCGGTAGTAATAATATCCCCCGGTTCTAAGGTCATAGCTTGTGATAAATAGGCGACCATCTCATAGCAGTTTGTAATCATCTGTTGGGTATTGCCATCTTGACGCAATTCCGAATCCACCCACGTTTTAATGCTTAGATGATGGGGATCTTTAATGTCATCACTCGTTACTATCCAAGGTCCAAGCGGGCCGGCAGTGTCAAAAGATTTTCCGATCATCATGGTGGCAGAGTGCATTTGCCAATCTCGAATGGAGACATCATTCGCAATCGTATAGCCCGCAATTACTTCATGCGCCTTTTCGACGGGCACATGACGGCAACGCTTGCCGATCACAAAGGCCAATTCACCTTCATAATCTAATTTATCGGACACTTTAGGTTGATGAATCGCTTCGCCGTAACCAATGATACAGCTACTTTGTTTGGTAAAAAAACTGGGATATTTAGGCTGATCTCGACCGGTTTCTGCAATATGATCCGCATAATTAAGACTGAGCGCTAAGTACTTTTGCGGATTAGGTACCGGGGCGTTTAAGGTCACTTCTTTTAGAGGAATACGCGCATCACCACTATTAATAAGGTTTTGCATCGCAGTTAAAGCAATGTCACCTTGCGTTAAAAAGGCCAACATAGTTGAGGGTATGTCAGCGTTACCATTACTGTCAACAACGACATCGTCAATTACAGCCCCCACACGAGTTTCATGGTTATGGGTAAAGGTCACTAGTTTCATTGCTTAGGTTTCCTGTATGATGTTAAGGCTGTTGTTTTATCACAAGATCAACAGATAAAAAAAAGATATAATAAACAATTTTACACAGAGGTACAGAATATGAACGAAAATTGGATTGCTCCTTCCATTCTTTCAGCCAATTTCGCTAAATTAGGTGAAGAAGTTGATAACGTTTTAGCGGCAGGTGCAGATGTGGTGCATTTCGATGTGATGGATAATCATTTCGTGCCTAACTTAACAATTGGGCCCTTAGTTTGTGAAGCCTTAAGAAAGCACGGTGTGACTGCTCCTATTGATGTCCATTTAATGGTTGAGCCAGTCGATCGTTTAATCCCGGATTTTGCAAAAGCCGGCGCAAGTATTATTACGTTCCATCCAGAAGCGTCAACGCACATTGATCGCACATTGCAATTGATTAAAGATAATGGCTGTCAAGCAGGTTTAGTATTTAACCCAGGCACACCATTACATTATTTAGATTATGTAATGGATAAATTAGATATTATTTTATTAATGTCAGTTAACCCTGGTTTTGGTGGTCAATCATTCATTCCTTCAGCTTTAGACAAATTACGTCAAGTAAGAAGCAGAATTGATGACAGTGGTTTAAACATTCGTTTAGAAATTGACGGTGGCGTAAAAACTGATAACATCCGAGCTATTAAAGCCGCAGGTGCTGATACCTTTGTAGCAGGTTCAGCAATCTTCAATCAACCGGATTATAAGAAAGTGATTGATGAAATGCGTGCAGAATTGGCATTAGCCGTTTAATTTTATACAGTGAACTTATAATAAAATAAGCACACAATATTTGCCGCTTTGATAGGTTGGGTTAGACTCTGGTTTAACCCAGCTTACCTATTCATTGTGTAATTAAGTTAAATAACAAGACCACCATGACCTCAGAACAATTTAATCTCTATGCCCAACAGGGCTATAACCGTATTCCGGTGAGTCGCGAAGTGTTGGCTGATTTGGATACGCCTTTAAGTGCGTATTTAAAACTAGCTAATGGCGCGTATTCTTATTTATTTGAATCTGTTCACGGTGGCGAGCAATGGGGACGTTATTCCATCATTGGCCTACCTTGTAAAACTGTTGTAAAAATCTATGGACATGAGATTCGCTTAGAAGAAAATGGCGAATTAATCTCAACAGTGACCCATGACAATCCACTGGTATGGATTGAAGAATTTAAAGCCGGCTACCATGTACCGGATATTGCCGATTTACCTCGTTTTAATGGCGGATTAGTCGGTTATTTTGGTTATGAAACCATTCATTATATTGAACCTCGTTTACGCGGTTCAGACAAGCCAGATCCTTTAGGATGTCCTGACATTCTATTAATGGTTTCTGAAGAAATCTTAGTCTTCGATAATTTATCTGGCAAAGTGTTGTTATTAACACACGCAGATCCCCGAGAAGACGACGCTTATAATCGAGCTGTTGCCAGAGTGTCTGATTTAGCCACTCAATTACGAGAGCTGCAGGCAAAGCCAGAAAAACATGCGAAACCGTGTAAAGTTGTAGAAGATGACTTTGTCTCAGGCTTCACTCAACAAGGTTTTGAAGCGGCCGTGTTAAAAGCCAAAGACTATATTACCGATGGCGACATTATGCAGGTGGTGTTATCGCAACGATTAACCATTCCTTATAGTGCGTCACCGCTTAATTTATATCGCTCTTTGCGCTGCTTAAATCCCTCGCCCTATATGTTTTACCTGAATCTGGGTGATTTTCATATTGTGGGATCGTCACCCGAAATCTTGGTTAGATTAGAAGATAATACCGTGACGGTAAGACCGATTGCCGGTACCCGTCGTCGAGGCGTGACCCCCGAGCAAGATATTGCGCTGGAGCATGAACTTTTAGCCGACCCTAAAGAAATCGCTGAACATTTAATGCTGATTGATTTAGGTCGAAATGATACCGGTCGTGTGGCAGTGTGTGGTTCGGTACAATTAACCGATAAAATGATTGTAGAGCGTTATTCACACGTGATGCACATTGTGTCTAATGTTACCGGAACACTGCAACCCGGTAAAAATGCGTTTGATGTGCTAGCCGCGACTTTTCCAGCTGGAACTGTCAGTGGTGCGCCTAAAATTCGCGCAATGGAAATTATTGATGAATTAGAACCCGTAAAACGTGGTATCTATTCAGGGGCGGTGGGTTATATTGCATGGTCAGGTAATTTAGATACCGCCATTGCTATTAGAACGGCCGTGATTAAAGATAATCAACTACACATTCAAGCGGGGGCCGGTATTGTTTATGATTCCATTCCCACCAATGAATGGGATGAAACCATGAATAAAGGTCGTGCTATTTTCCGCGCAGTCAGTATGGCAGAAGCCGGTTTAGAAGGAGAGCAAGCATGAGCGCAATCAATGTAGTCATGGTAGATAACTACGATTCTTTTACCTATAACTTGGTGCAGTATTTTGGCGAGTTAGGGGCAGAAGTCACCGTAGTACGTAATGATCAAGTGACTATTGCCGATATTGAGGCCTTAGCACCCGATAAAATAGTTATTTCACCCGGCCCGTGTACCCCCAAAGAAGCGGGTGTGTCTGTGGAAGCCATTTTAAAGTTTGCAGGAAAATATCCCATCTTAGGGGTGTGTTTAGGACATCAAAGTATTGGTTATGCGTTTGGTGGCCAAGTGATTCATGCCAAAAGTATTATGCATGGCAAAACCTCTTTAATTTATCATCATGATAAAGGTGTGTTTAAAGGCCTGAATAATCCGTTTACCGCAACCCGTTACCATTCATTAGTGATTGAACAAGACTCCTTACCGGATTGTTTAGAAGTGACCGCTTGGACGCAAGATGAAAACGGACAGTTGGATGAAATTATGGGTGTTCGTCACAAAACCTTGGATATTGAAGGGGTGCAATTTCACCCAGAATCGATTCTAACCGAACATGGCCACGATTTATTAAGAAACTTCTTAGAGCGCTAAAGAATGAGCATGAAATAAGCGAGGTAAAAGCCTGTAGGGGGGGGAGATTTGTCCGCCCAATGCGAATAAATTTGCACCTACAGATGCCAACTTATTTAGTGAATATTCCTTAGGATCAGTCTGCTTGATATTAGCTAACACTCAATGATGAATATACAACAGGTTTTACAACAATTGCTGGATAAGCAAGCGCTGACTTTTGCAGAAATGCGTGATGTGATGCATTTTATTATGTCAGGTTCGGCAACGGATGCGCAGATTAGTGGGTTCTTAATTGCGTTACGCTGTAAAGGCGAAACCATTGATGAAATCGCCGCCGCCGTAGAAGTGATGCGAGAACTGGCTAATAAAGTCACCGTTAACGGGGCGCATATTATTGATACTTGTGGCACCGGGGGGGATGGCGCCAGTACTTTTAATATTTCGACTACGTGTGCGTTTGTGGTTGCGGCAGCCGGTGGACAGGTTGCAAAACATGGTAATCGTTCGGTTTCAAGTCGTTGTGGCAGTGCCGATTTATTAGAAGTGGCTGGGGTTAATTTAAACTTAAGCACCGAGCAAGTTGAACAGTGTGTGAATGACCTAGGGGTCGGGTTTTTATTTGCCCCCAAACATCATGGCGCAATGAAACATACGATTCATGTCCGAAAAGAAATGGGGGTCAGAACCTTATTTAATTTATTAGGGCCTTTATCCAATCCAGCCGGCGCTCCTAATCAATTAATTGGGGTCTTTGCCAAAGAGTGGGTCGAACCTTTAGCGCACGTTCTTAAAAAAATGGGCAGTCAGCATGTTTTAGTAGTCAATGCGGACGATGGCTTAGATGAAATTAGTATTGCTTCCGCCACCTCTGTGGCAGAACTTAAAGACGGACAAGTGCGTACTTACACGATTACGCCCGAACAATTTGGCTTTAACCGAGCGACACTAGCGGAGTTAGCTGTCGATAATGCTGAGACGAGTTTGGTCATGGTAAAATCGGTATTAGATAATCAAGACAGTGCAGCCAAAGACATTGTCTTATTAAATGCTGGGGCCGCTATTTATGCGGCCAATCTGACGGATACTTTAGCAGCAGGTATAGAAAAAGCCCGTCACGTTATCGCTAGCGGTGAGGCCAAAGCAAAGCTGGACGCTCTAATCGCTTATTCACAAAAATTTTAATTAATACACAGAAGAATGACTCAAACGCCTGATATTTTAAAAACCATTTTGGCTAAAAAAGCTGAAGAAGTCGCTAGACGTAAAACGGGTATGTCTATCTCTAACCTAGAAGAAATTGCCTCGGGCGTCGAACGTCCGCGTGGTTTTTACAACCTGTTGCAATCAAAAGTGCAGGCTAAAAAACCGGCTATTATTGCAGAAATTAAAAAAGCTTCTCCCAGTCAGGGCGTGATTAGAGAAAATTTTCAGCCCGTGACTATCGCTCAAGATTACGCCATGAATGGCGCGAGCTGTTTATCCGTATTAACCGATAAAGAATTTTTTCAGGGCTCAGAAGCTTACTTGCAAATGGTGAGAGAGCGTTGCCCGTTGCCGGTGTTAAGAAAAGATTTTATGATCGACGCTTATCAAATTTACGAAGCGCGTGCATTAGGTGCCGATTGTATTTTATTGATTGTCGCCGCCTTAGAAGACAGTTTAATGCATGAATTGTCAGATGTGGCGACTAAACTAGGCATGGATGTGTTAGTTGAAGTACATGATGCGGATGAGTTACAACGCGCCTTAACATTGGATACCAAATTGGTCGGTATCAATAACCGTAACTTACGCACCTTTGAAACTTCGTTGCAAACGACGTTGGATTTAAAAACAGAGATTCCAAGTGACCGTATGGTCATTACAGAAAGCGGAATCCATACCCAAGCGGATGTGCAATTAATGCTGGATAACGACGTGTATGCGTTCTTAGTTGGTGAAGCGTTTATGCGTGCCGAAAGTCCGGGTCAAAAAATGCGTGAGTTGTTTAAGTTATAAACACGGCTGACCTTGGCATTTTAAAACTCAAGCACTGACGAAGTAAGATATCTGGACGTAAAACACCCGCCGTGCTGGAGACTTTGTCATCAGAAGTCACATCCTGTTTCCGTTTTAAATAACATTATTAAATAAAAAGGGGGGTTAATGAGCCGCCGGGTTAAAACCGTCCTTATTAACCACCTTAGTTAAGGCTTCTGATCTAGATATCAAACCGTTATCCATCAAATCTTTTAAATTTTGATCTAAGGTTTGCATTCCTTCTTTACGACCGGTTTGAATGGCCGAATACATCTGTGCTACTTTGGCTTCTCTAATTAAATTTCTAATGGCCGGTGTGCCCACCATTACTTCAAAAGCTGCTATTCGGTGCCCGCCTATTTTTTTAAGCAACGTTTGAGAGATAACCGCCTGTAATGATTCTGATAACATGGTTCGAATCATATTTTTTTCACCCGCTGGAAATACATCAATAATACGATCAATGGTTCTTGCAGCAGACGTAGTGTGTAACGTGCCTAGCACTAAATGCCCTGTTTCTGCAGCCGTTAAGGCCAAGCGAATGGTTTCTAAATCGCGCATTTCACCGATCATAATAATATTAGGATCTTCTCTAAGGGCGGAGCGCAAGGCATCATTAAAGGTATGGGTATCACGGTGTACTTCTCTTTGATTAATTAAGCAGTTTTTACTTTCATGGATAAACTCTATCGGATCTTCAATAGTAATAATATGACTCTGATGGATATTATTAAGATGATTTATCATCGCCGCTAAGGTGGTCGATTTACCGGAACTAGTTGGGCCCGTGATTAAAATAAGGCCATTTAGTTTTTGGGTGAGTTCAGTCAGAAATGCTGGGGCGCCTAAGTCTTCTAAGCTAAAGACCTGTGAGGGAATAACTCTAAAAACAGCAGCAGCACCGCGTTCTTGAGTAAAGGCGTTAACTCTAAAGCGGGCTAGGGCTGATAGAGAAAAAGCAAAGTCTGTTTCTAGGTGTTGTGCATAAGCAAGGCGTTGCTTATCATTCATTACGCTATTAATGAGTGCAAGCACCGTTTGATGATCTAAGCTACCCATGTTAAAGCGATGAATATCACCATCAACCCGCATCATGGGAGGTAGCCCCGCGGATAAATGTAAATCAGAAGCCTTGTTTTTAACCGCGAAGCTGAGTAATTCTGTAATATCCATTGTATTCTCTGGTAAAGTAACGATTATAAACAAGGTTAATATATTTCACCGAGCGGCTAGACTCGTTTTTTTGAGTGATGCCGTCTTAGCGTTTTTTAATTATTTTTAAAATCATGATCGAGACAAAACTAAAAGCTTTACTTACCCAGATTAGACAAGCAGAACAGACTTATCACCGAGCGCCTAGCTCAGTTCAATTATTAGCGGTGAGTAAAACAAAAACCGTAGAAGAGATTGCACGGGTGTATTATGCCGGACAACGGCATTTTGGGGAAAATTATTGTCAGGAAGCGATACAAAAACAAAGCGCCTTAGGCGCTTATGACATTACATGGCACTTTATTGGGCCCATTCAATCGAATAAAACCAAACTGATTGCCCAGCATTTTTCGTGGGTACACAGTGTGGACAGTTTAAAAATTGCACAACGGCTGAGTGCTCAGCGACCCGCCCAGTTACCGCCTTTAAATATCTGTTTACAAGTAAACATTAGCGGCGAAGCCAGTAAATCGGGTATTCGTTTAGCCGAATTGCCTGAGTTATGTGCACAGGTGCGAGAGTTACCCCATTTAGTATTACGAGGGGTGATGGCGGTACCTGAATCAGAAGACGACTTTGAAAAACAACGTCACCCTTTTAAAATCTTATCTGATGCGGTTAAAGCGCTACATGATCCTAGTTTGGATACCTATTCTTATGGGATGAGCGGTGATTTAACCGCCGCCATTGCCGAAGGCTCAACCATCGTTAGAATAGGTACCGCCTTGTTTGGGGCACGAGATTATAGTTAAGCTCAGTGCTTAAACAAGTGTGTACGAAAATAAAACGCCACATTGACTAAAGCAATCATCACAGGGACTTCTATCAACGGCCCAATGACCGCCGTAAAAGCCGCACCGCTATTAATTCCAAATACTGCCACTGCCACAGCAATCGCTAATTCGAAATTATTGCTGGCGGCGGTAAAAGCCAGTGTGGTGGTCTTGCTGTAATCTGCCCCCACGGCTTTACCCATCAAGAAGCTCACCAAAAACATGATGATGAAGTAAATTAACAGCGGAATAGCAATTCGAATTACATCCATCGGTAATTGGATAATCAATTCACCTTTTAAAGAAAACATCACCAAGATCGTAAATAACAGTGCAATCAAGGTTAGTGGGCTAATTTTAGGCACAAACTGATGTTGATACCAATCTTTGCCCTTGAGTCTCACTAAGATAAAACGAGTAGTAAAACCCGCTATAAAAGGAATGCCTAGATAGATAAAGACGCTTTGGGCAATTTGACCAATGGTAATGGCAACTAAACTGCCTTGCAAACCAAACAACGGCGGCAAGATAGTCATAAAAAACCAGGCGTAGACGCCAAAAAATAACACCTGAAACACACTATTAAACGCCACCAAGGCGGCACAGTATTGGTTATCGCCTTTGGCCAGTTCATTCCAAACAATCACCATGGCAATACAACGCGCCAAACCAATCATAATAAGCCCGGCCATGTATTCGGGATAATCTCTTAAAAACACGATAGCCAGCACAAACATTAACAACGGGCCGATAAGCCAGTTTTGGATTAACGACACGCCCAAGATCCGCCAATTAAGAAATACATCACCCAATTCTTCATAATGCACTTTGGCTAAGGGTGGATACATCATTAAAATTAAACCGATTGCAATGGGAATATTCGTGGTGCCAACCGAGACAGCCTGATTAAATTGACTGACTTCCGTAGGAAATAAGAAGCCAAAACCAACCCCAATGGCCATAGCGATAAAAATCCACAGGGTTAAAAAACGATCTAAAAACGATAAGCGAGGATTAGGGCAAGCAGGCGCGGTCATATTTTATCTCAGCGAGGCAGTGGTAACGTTGATAGGTGAAGTAAAGCGCTTAGACGGCTTTGATACCATTAATAGGGATATCACCGGCATGTAATTGTTTGGCAAAATCAGGGATTAATTGTTTCATGTTCTTTACGTAACTGCCTTCCCATATCTCTTTGAGTTTATCTCTGGCAACTTCATTCACATGCACCTCACCATTGGGCTCAAGTAATAGAATGGCGGTATCTTCATGACCAGTGACATCATTTTTATGGGTGGTTAGAGCAAACAGATAGTCATCTTTATCGGTTATTAATGTTTCTAATAACTCGCCCATCATATCTTCAAATTCATATTCAAATAAAAGCTGTTCCATTGGGCCATCATTAAGTAAGGCATTTTCTAATACTTTTTTAAGTTCTCGTACTGTTATTTTCATAGTGGGGAGTGGTGTTTGAATGATTTTTGGGGTGCCTAGACAGGCTTTAGGGCGAAGCTGATTTAAGTTGACAGGATAGCATTAATCTAGCCCATAGTTAAAGTGAAAAACGCTGAGAAGCAGGGTTTAAGGCGGTAAAGTGCGGTTAAAGCTGTGATGTTGAGATTAATACGCCAGTTTTGCCTATTAATGCGCTGCTTCAGGCAAAAACAAAGGGAGGCCAGCGGGTTATACATAGAAGCCAATCGATAACATAAGTAAGCCAGCGGGTTATACAGGGAAGCTAATTGATAACATAAGTAAGCCGATGGCAAACAAAAGTTTCCAGTTGAAAACACATAGAAGCCAGCGGGTTATACAGGGAAACTAATTGATAACATAAGTAAGCCGATGGCAAACAAAAGTTTCCAGACGAAAACACATAGAAGCCAGCGGGTTATACAGGGAAGCTAATTGATAATATAAGTAAGCGGGTGGCAAACATAAAGATCACCGAGGAAAACAAATAAAACCCAGTGGATATCAATGGTTATGCTGTTAATACGGCTTAATAAAGTTAAATTAGGCGCACTATATTTGTAAAAGGAGCTAATAAAAATTTATTTTAACTCATTTGGGTGGTTTCCTTGTCTTTTGAAAAATATAGTCTACTTTCATAAGATAGGATTCGTTTTTTAATTGTTTTAAGGGAGGTTTTCAAATGAAGAAAATAAAAGTCATGAATGAATACGTTAAATTTAACATTTATGAAAAGCTAGCTTTTTATACTAATGTTTTGGATAAGTTAACGGGTAACCCTTATTTTTTGGCACCGTATATTTCTTTAATAGAGGTGAGGGAATTATTAAATGGTTTGGAAGCTGCGATTATAGCAGCGGCTGATGGAAGTCGTATCGCTATATCTGTAATGCGGGATAAAGAAGCGTTATGTGATGCCGCATATCGAATTTTAGCATCTTATGTTGAACACACCGCCAATGGCAATCAAACGCAAATCTTAAGCAGTGGTTTTAATGCGAGCAAACAACCGGTCTATAAACTTAAATCCATTATAGACGTGTTTAATGGCATACATGCGGGTCAAGTGAATGTGATTGCTAAAGCCGTTTTAAATGCCGCCATTTATTATTGGCAGTATAGGATTCATGCTTTAGACGGCTTAGAAAATGATTGGATAGCTGGCCCCATGACCACGTGCGCGCATTTTACTTTAGAGGGTTTAGTGCCTGGGGTTATGTATGATTTCAGAGTCGCCACCGTATCGGCCTCGGGGACGACTGATTTTTGCCCTTTTGTTTCGTTTAGAGTGAGTTAAGGGGGGGGTAGAATGAAAGTTAAATTGATGTTTGCTGCGTTAATAACCCTATATTAGTCGGTTGCACAGGGACTGAAGTAAAGATTAGACCAGAAAACAAGAACATCCACTCAAGCAAGTTGTCATGTGGAGGGCTTACCCCCCCGCCCCCCGCGTACACCTCAATGCTTAATCTGGCTGTCACTGTTGAGTAAAGTGATTGTCAGGTTAATGCGGCAGAATTCATCTACATTTTCACACAGTACACCCATAGTTAAGCCCATCCTGTTATTTTAATAGCTCATTAATCCAGTAGATTGTAGAATAAGCACAATCTTAGTCTTTATTCATTAGCCGCTAATCCTCCTTAACTCATGGTCAATCAAAATCCAGAGCAAATAGCTAGAGATAACATTGACAGGCAGTTGATCGCTTGTGGCTGGGTTATTCAGAGTTTAAAACAAGTTAATCTCAATGCTGGCGTGGGTATCGCCGTTAAAGAATATTTGACCGACGTGGGGCCGGCAGATTATGTGTTATTTGTATCTTATTGAATAAACCACTTCAGGTAAAAATAGTGATTATGGATGGTATGACTTTGGGTGGCTTGATTAATCTCGTTGAAGATTTAGCAGGTTGTTTACAACTGACATTAGAGAGAGGCGTAAAGAGGGTATTGTTACTTATGTCATCTGCGTCTGATATACCTACAGTATTGGCTGAATTGTTTTCAAAATTCAGATTAGTTTCTTTGCAGATCGTATGGATGCTGTTTATAAGGCGTTAGGTGAGCAGTAATAGTACTTGGAAGACCTAACAAAATAAATTTAAGATAAAAAAGAATCAACAAATAATCAAATAAGTTGTAATTATCAAAAACTATGGAGTCTCCCTAAAAATGGCTGGATCAACTTTTAAGACAAACCCTATTCGTTTAAAAGAACTTCTCGACGAATGCCATAGTGGTATTTTGCAGTTGCCAGACTTCCAGCGCAGTTGGGTTTGGGATGAAGATAGAATAAAGAGTTTGATCGCTTCAATTTCTAGGGCGTTCCCTGTAGGCGCACTCATGACACTTGATAGGGGTGGTTCAGTAGATTTTAAGCCTAGACCTGTCGAAGGTGCTCCTGTTACTGCGAAACAGACAATTCCACGTTCATTACTACTTGATGGTCAACAAAGAATGACTTCGCTTTATCAGGTTAGCTTGCGGGGACAGGTTGTTGAAACAGTTACCCCAAAGAAGAAAAAAGTAAAACGCTGGTTCTATATCGACATTCGAAAAGCACTTGATCTATCAGTAGATCGCGAAGAGGCAATTGTCAGCATTCCTGAGGACCGGATAGTTCGATCCGATTTTGGCAGGGAAGAGGTATTGAATATTTCATCAGTAGAATTGGAATATGCCACTCTCATGTATCCGGTTTCACAGGTCTTTGATTGGGATAACTGGCAAGATGGGTTCGACGAGTATTGGAGTGGAGACCAAAATAAGAGCGTACGTACAGAGTTTCGGGATTTCAAGAGACATATACTAGAAAACTTTAAAGATTATCATGTGCCGGTAATTGCACTTGATCAATCGACCTCGAAGGAAGCTGTATGTGTTGTCTTTGAAAAAGTTAACACTGGAGGAAAACCACTCGATGCTTTTGAGCTTGTTACAGCAATGTATGCTACTTCAGGTCATGAATTGAGAAAAGATTGGTATGGAGACGAATCTTACAAAGGGAGACATCACCGTTTTGCAGAAACTCACAGCCTTGCCGGGGCCGATAACGGAATCCTAAATAACGTATCAAATACCGATTTTCTTCAGGCAATTTCGCTTTTCTATACACGCGATCGGCGACGTGCAGCAGAGACAGCGGGAAAGCAGGGCAAGGAATTACCTGCGGTCACTGGCAATCGTCAGGCATTATTAAATCTGCCTCTTAATGCATATAAGAAATATGAAAAACAAGTTGAACATGGCTTTGTCAAAGCGGCTGAGTTTCTGTTTTCACTTCATATCTATCGTATTTTTGATCTTCCGTATCAGTCTCAAATCATTCCATTGGCAGCGATCCTAGCCGATATTGGGGACGCTTCGGGGCATGAAGCCAATCGTGCAAAGCTGGTGCGATGGTATTGGAATGGCGTATTTGGTGAACTTTATGGTTCAGCAGTTGATACACGTATTGCACGTGACTTCATGGAAGTTCCCGCTTGGCTAATAGGTGGACCAGAACCATCAACGGTAAGTGAAACTATGTTTCGGGCTGATAGGCTGAAAACCATGCGCATGCGTCTCTCGGCAGCTTACAAGGGTATTAATGCTCTTTTGATGAAAGAGGGTGCACGTGACTTTCGATCTGGTCGGGAATTCGGCCTTACAAATTTCTTTGGGGAAAATGTAGATATTCACCACATATTTCCGCAAGATTGGTGTAAAAAGCAGGGTATAAAACCTGATGTTTTTGATTCCATTATCAACAAGACGCCACTTTCGTACCGGACAAATCGGATTATCGGCGGTGTTGCCCCATCAGATTATCTTGCTAAATTGCAGAAAGGTGATGCTGTAACGCCGCCAATTCCACGCGATAATCTTGATTCTTACCTTAAATCCCATCTGATTAGCCCGTCACTTTTATATAGTAACGATTTTGACGCTTTTATGGTTGACCGACAAAAGCAACTTTTGGTGCTCATCGAACATGCGACTGGAAAAAAACTCTTTATTGGCGAAGTTCGGGAAGAATTGGAAGATGTTGAGGAGGATGAGGATACATCTGAAGCGGAATATACGATGCATTAAGACTACAGTAGGTCTGAAAAACTTCATTTCTGATAGAGTTTTGATGCTCGAGCCTGATTACGTGGTTTTTGATAAAAATTATGAGTGTCAGAATTTGAAACTATAAGAACAATATTTGACAAATTGGTGGGGAAAACTGAAGTGGGAAATAGAAAAAATAATAAAAATAGTAAATTTAAGCTCAAGGATAAGTCGCAGAATATATATGCAATAAATGCTGAAACGCAATCTTATCAAGATGCGTTTGATATTTAGAGTCGCTATCCCTGCTTGCCAGCATTATTTGCATTGATGGATAAGGCGCTTGAAGCAGGAGTCTTATTCCAGGAAATCGAGAATGAATTGGATAAGCTTATTGATATTGAAGCCGATCAGGATAATTGTCGCCGAACACCGGAGAAAAAAGATGCAATTGATTGTGTTCGGCGACAATTACCCAATCCACCAGGGCTTCCGTGGCGTAAAACTGGTTGTGCTGTTGCGGCAATTAAGCTGTCCATTACCGCTAAGGTCTGCTCTTTAATACCAAGTTATTATCAGGGAAACTGCAAGGAATTACCCCTGCAGCATCTGGGTAATATCTTTTCATTGCCCAGCATTTTCGCGTTAAAACGCACGAATGGCAAGGATGACTCGTCAGAGAAAATTAAATACATTTATCATGTTGCTGATAATTAAGGAGTCCTATAGAATGTGACTCATCTCTTTAGAGTTTACAAACTAATTAAGTATTAGTTTAGTCGGGCGTTTAGCCAGACTCTAATTTATTGAGTCGTTTTAGGGGCGCGGAAGCGATTTTCCGCGCTTCTTGCTCTCATGTCTTCGGTTAATAAGCGCGAAAAATCGCTTCCGCTTTATTAAGGTAAAGAGATTCAACTAAAGCATTTGCGAGTTTTGACCTCGCCAATGCTTTAATGATGATCTAAAGGTAACTCATGCAACTTTATGATTTTTTATGCAAAGAATTATTTGTTTCTAAGCAAGAAATTGATGATTTTGTGTTATCAGCCCCAAAAATGTATAAAGTCTATTCGATTCCTAAACGGACATCAGGCAAACGAGTCATCGCTCAACCCGCCAAAAGATTAAAAGATTATCAGCGAGCTTTAATAAGCTTGTTAGAACAAATACTCCCTGTTCATAAGTCGGCATTTGCTTATAGAAAAAACCTTAGCGTGAAAGAAAATGCCATGCAGCATCAAAACTCGAGTTATTTGTTAAAGATGGATTTTCAAAATTTCTTTTATAGTATTACCCCCGACTTATTCTTTTCAGTATTACAAAATCTAAATATTAGTGTATCTTCTGAAGACTATTATTTATTAACTCAGCTATTGTTTTTTTGTCCCAGCAAAAAAACAGGGGGTAAATTGGTCATGAGTATTGGTGCTCCTAGTTCGCCATTTATTTCAAACAGCATTATGTTTTTTTTTGATACGGCTGTATATGAAGTCTGCTTAAGCAAAGGAATTACCTATACGCGCTATGCAGATGACTTAACTTTTTCATGTAATAAAAAAAATAGTTTATTTGACCTTCCTGCCTTGATGAAACAGTTTCTTGTTGAGCATTTCAAAGGTCGAATCATTATCAATGAAAGTAAAACAGTTTTTTCATCTAAGGCTAATAATAGACATGTTACTGGCATTACTATTACTAATGACGATTGTTTATCAATTGGGCGGCAGAGGAAACGTTATATTTCATCGTTAATTCATCAGTTTTCACTTAAGCAACTTCCTGAAGAGGATATAAGTTATTTGCAGGGGTTATTAGCCTTTGCTTGCCATATTGAGCCCCATTTTAAGGAAAGTATGATTAAGAAATATTCTTTTGAGACAATAAGCCAAATAATAACCTCTGCAAGGATAGGTCATGAAAAAAAATAGCTCTGTTAAAGCATTGGAACATAAAGCAAATAAGGGGGATATCAATGCTTTGTTTCAATTGGCTGAATATTACGCTCAGGGACAGTTTGTTACACAAGATGTTGAAAAAGCAAACTTATATTATGAAAAGGTATTAGCTGCGTTTACTAACCCAACTATAAAGCTATCATCTCTAAAATTAATTAATTTCCGTCCCTTTAAAGAGATTGAGCTGGATTTTTCTAATCAACCAAATTTTACCGTATTGGTTGGTGTTAATGGAGCGGGCAAAACGACTTTATTAGACGCCATCAAAAAAAGTTTAAGCTGGTTAATCAGATTTTTCATTAGTCAATTCGGAAATGGCGACTTCATTGAGTTATCGGATATAAATAATGATAGCGACCTTGATTACTCGTCAATTCTCAGTCTGTTTTCAGTATCTGGACATAGCTATAATCTTGAATTATCAAAAAGTAAAGAAGGTAGTTACACAAAAAAAAGTGGTCAGTATCAAGAAATTAAACAACTTTCTGAATTATACAGATTAGCCCATTCTAAAAATAATCTGTTCAACTTTCCTATTCTCGCATTTTATTCGGTTGATAGAGCAACAGATATTAATGAGAAAGATACTGTTCGATTTGATGAAATGACGTCTCAAAAAGACGGTGATAAGTTTTCTGGTTATGACAGATCACTTAAAGGGTCGGCTGACTTTAAATTATTTTTTCGTTGGTTTAAACATCTTGAAGATATTAGTAACGCCGACAATAGAAAGAATCAGGACCTTCTGATCCGTATTGAAAAATTACAAGCTGAGTTGAATAGTGATTTTGTTAAAGAGATGGAAAAACAAAGTCATCAAAATGCTGAAACACAAACCATATTAAAAGCATTTAAACAGAATAAACAGGATGAAATAGCGCAGCTTCAACATCAAGTTGCAGATGAGGCTCTAACAAACGCAAGTCAAACCCTTCAGAGTGTTACTAAGGCTATCTATGATTTTATGCCGGAGTTTAGTCATTTACGTATTCAACGCAGTCCTTCGTTAGACATGTTAATTGATAAAGAGGGCGTTACCTTAAATATTTTACAGTTATCACAAGGTGAAAAATCATTATTAGCACTGGTAGCTGATATAGCTCGTCGTCTTGTGCTTCTAAATCCATCGTTAAGTGATCCATTGCAAGGGAATGGCATTGTTTTAATAGATGAAATTGACTTACATTTACATCCTAAATGGCAGCAGACTATTATCCCAAACTTATTAAGAACATTCCCTAATATACAATTCATTGTGACTACGCATAGTCCTCAGGTACTTTCAACCGTACCGGCCTTTGAAATCAAAATACTTGATGCTAATAGAGTTGTTCCTGCTCAACCTGGAACCGATGGTGCAGAATCATCACGCTTGCTAAAAGACATCTTTGGTGTTGATTCGAGGCCTCCAGAATTGGCCAGAGTTAAAAAACTCAATCGCTATCGTGAATTGGTAGACAATGATGAATGGGATGCCCCTGAAGCAATAGACTTACGTAGAGAACTTGATCAATGGAGTTGTGGTCAGGAACCTGAACTGATAAAAGTCGACATAGATATTCGGATGAAGAAGTTTCAACGACAATTATGAAAAAGTGCTTAAAAGGAACGCCCCCTAATTCACTTAAAGAGTATTGTTTTTCTAATCCTCATGCCTCCTGGGACAATTTTAAAAACGAGTGCCAGGAAGGATACATCGAGGTACAAAACAAATTACAACAAGACCAGGGTAATCTTTGCTGTTATTGTGAAATTAATACAAAACAAGGTGGTGGTGAAGCAATAAATGATTTTCGTGTTGAGCATTTCCATCCTAAATCAATCGCTAATCAATCTGAAAATAACTGGGCATTAGATTGGCACAATATGCTTGGTTGTTGTCACGGAGGTTCTGAAAAATATGTTATTGATAATAATGCTAGATATATTGCAGAGCATTCCGAAAGACATTCTGATGTCTTAAAAGGTGATTCAATTTTAGATGGCGACATTTTAAATCCTCTTGATATTCCTGCTTTTCCCGTATTATTTAAAGCAAACCGCAGAGATGGTCATTTATCAGTGCACGAGCAGAATTGTCGTAAGGCAGGTGTCGATGAAGTCAAAGCAAAGAACTGTTTAGATCCTAAAAAACTCAATTTAAACTCAGTAAAATTAATGCGAGATAGAAAGGTGGTATTAGACGCCGTTAATGAGCAATTTGCAGCGCAAATTTCTAAAAATATTAGTGAAGAAGGGGCACTCGAAAATCTTGCTAAAGCGTTACTTCAAAAAGATGATCAACAACATTGGCCCGCTTTCTTTACTACGATAAGATATTATCTCGGTGAAAGTTCAGAAAACTATTTGAAGTCAATTAACTATGATGGGTAAGTTTATGTTTCTGTTAGTGATCTTAGGTGGCCCCGTTAGGATCTTTGGGGGTCTGGCCCCTTGACCTAATTTTTGTTAATGGAACATGAGTGTCTGACCCCCCAGAACGCATATTTTGAAAATATGGAAGCAGGGCTGGAGAGTTTTAGAGCGATTATGGCGGCGTTGAGTAAGAAGTAATAAGCGATTCTTAACCGGAGAAAAAGATGCAATTGATTGTGAATTATCCAGATAAATTACCTGATGCGTTACAAGAATCAGCAGAACAGTTTGAGCATGAAGCTAAAATGGCAATGGCTGCAAAGCTTTATGAGCTTAAGCGGATTTCCAGTGGAACAGCAGCCTTACTGGTTGGTATGGAACGGGTGGCTTTTTTATTGAGCTTACAGCATTACGGCGTTAATGTTATTGATTTATCTGATGAAGATCTTCAGTCGGATTTTTCCAATGCCTGAAGAAAAAGAACTGGTCATCAATACAACGCCCATAATTTCTTTAATTGCGGCAACGGGTTCTTTGGATATGTTGCCACTTTTATACAGTCGGGTATGGGTGCCTTTTGAGGTCTGTCGAGAAATTCATGCCGGGGGTGCTGATAATTTTGCTATCACTGAATTTGAACAAATGAGTTGGCTGCATAAGCAGAATACGCCGGTTAAAATACCTGTCTTGCTACAAAATTCGCTGGATTCTGGCGAGGCAGCTGTAATTCAGTTAGCGTTACAAGAGGATATTGAATTGGTGGCTATTGATGAAAACGTTGGTCGCCGCTTTGCTCGTTTATCAGGGTTAAATTTAACAGGGTCAATCGGTATTTTGTTGAAAGCCAAAAAATTGGGTTATCCGATTTCTATGAGAGACGCTATTCGGCGAATGCGGCAGCGTGGAATTTGGTTAGGTAATAATGTCGTTGAGTTTGCCTTGAGAGAAGCTGGAGAATAAGCGTGGGATTAAAGTTTACTGGTAGTTATGAAGAGTTGCAAACAAAGTTAAGCTCCTTGAATGGTGTCTGGAATGATTCTCAGCTAAATAAAAAAGTGTTCAAAATAAAAGATGGCGTTATGAATTGGTTCGAGTCTCCCGATGGAAAAATTAATTTTCAAGGTAAAGGAGATGGTAAGGTTCAACTAGAGTCGGTGGTTCCATCGTTAATTTGCCCCAAGGAAAGTTTTGAGAACTTAAAACTGGAGCCAGTTGTTTCAATTATTTCATCTGATTTGGTGAAAGAAACAGTTAATGCGTCGAATACAAAATCGTTTGAGCGTCAGTATCTTGCTACAGGTGTAAATAAGGGGTGAGTTATTTATTGGAATAATCAGTGCAGTTGGCACCGAATCTAAACACTTGATTGATGCATTGAAAGATCGCTTAATACCTTTTGGGTATACAAGCGAGGAAATTAGAGTATCTTCAATCTTGCCAAAATATACAGGTAGTAGTGAGTACGACCGCATTAAGTACTGTATGATGGAAGGTGACTCACTAAGAGAAAAGAGTAAAAACAACGCCATCCTCGCAGCCGGTGTCGCTAAAGAAATCGCTGTAAAAAGAAAACGTGCCGCGGGTAGTAAAAAAGCTTACATCGTAAACTCGTTGAAACATCCGAGTGAAGTTGAATTTCTTAGGAAGGTATATACCGATGGATTTTATTTGGTCGGTATACATGCTGACGAAGAACGTCGTCAAAAATACTTAACTGATGATAAGCATTGTTCATCTGATCAAGCCAAAGAACTAATTAAAACTGATGAAGAAGAGAGTATTGAACATGGTCAGAAAACAAGAGATACCTATCATTTAGCGGATTTCTTTTTGAATGTGGGCAGCAATTCTGATCAAGTTAAAAATAGACTTCAGCGCTTTTCTTGTTTAGCTGAGGTTAAAGCTTTATTTCCTGTATTAGCAGTTTATCCCAGATCCTGATATTAACTAGGTCATTTAGCAGGAAGATAGTATCTGGTTTGCTGAAACCAAGCGAGAAGTAGTGTTAAAAGTGGATAGTTCTGTCGCGCATTATTTTCAGCGGCGGGCGTTGTTGCCAAATCAGCAGATTGATAAGACTTTAGAGGATGGAAGTTTGATTGTGTTTTCAAGGATTGCGCATGATAGTCAAATATTATCGTTGATTCGCTATTGGTTGCCAAATGTGCAGGTGATTAGTCCAAATGAGTTGCGGTATAGCTTATTGCAGGGATTACGGGAGTATTTGGGTAGTCATGAAATACGTCAATAATTATTTTTAGTTTGTTTAGGAAAATGACATAACCTGTCATAGCAGTAATTTATACTGAGCACAGAGTTTAATAAAAAAATAAGAAGATGAGTTAAAAATTATGTCAGCGAATGAAAAGTTAATAAACTTACTAAAAAAACACACCTCAAGTGATTTTTATGTGGGGAATAATATTCCGAAAGATAAGCTGAACAATGCTATTTCTGCTTTTCCAATAAGCCCGCACATGCAAGTTTTTGGACTCATTGACTGTACTGTTTTTGGTTCTTGTGATGAGGGTTTGGCAATTACAGATTGCGGTTTAGTTTGGAAAAATGATTGGCATGAGAGTACAAAATCTAGTTTAACTTGGTATGAACTCCTTGAGTGTAAGATGCAAACAGATGGGAGTCTCATTTTATTTGGAAATGGCGTAAGTTTTAGTACAGCTGGTTCTAACATGAACTCAAAGGCTGTATTTAATTTACTTTATGAAATATCAGATCAGTTTACCTATGTAATTCAGGAGGTTATTTATAATATTGATAGAGAAGAAGCTCGAGAGCATATTAAAAATGAAAATCTTACTCTAGATGATGTAAATAATTTGATGCGTTTTGGTGGAACAATTGAAAGCTTCGCCGTTGGGTTATTCCTTCAAGCTGTTTTACTACAAATTGAAGAAGAAAATAAAAAAATTAAAAAACAGAAAACTTACCGTCAGGTCTTTTTAGCGATTGTATTCAGGATAGGGTGGAAATCACCGGTCAACCCAATCGGTTCGGTGTTCCGGATATGGTAGACGATGTTGATGCTCTGTTTGGCATCCTG
>CAIPDT010000157.1 GCA_903863905.1 uncultured Methylococcaceae bacterium | reverse complement strand
TTATTGGGTAATATTTTTTCCATCAACACGTCAGCACCGGTGCCACGGAAATTACCTGGAGTTACAGTAGAACCCGCACCTTGGCTTTGGTATTGGTTGTTAATAGACACGGTTAAGATATCGCCACCTTTACCGTAATAAGTGCCTGACGTGTAATAACCTGGATTTTTTTCAACTTCCCAGAAGTTATACGATAACTTTTGTGAGAACGTTGGGTTGTCACTCGCGTTTGCACCGCCTCTTAATCCACGGAAGAAACCCACCGCATATTGGAAGCGATCATTAAACGCCGCCCCCCACACTGTCGCACCATCATCACGACCATAAGAACCGGCTGAAGTACCATTGTTTTGAATAGTTAAATTATAGTCTGCAGGCTCAAACGGTGTACCTGCGCCAAACGTTTGATAAATACCGCTATAAAACGGTCCGTTCATTTCCCGACGCTCACCAGGAACCAACATACGACCTACCCAAAGATTGGCATAAGCGTTGTATTCAACTTTACCAATAGCATCCAAGATTCTGACTTCTCCACCACTGCCGCACGTTTGGCAGTCAGTGTTAAACTCAAGTTTTAAATACTTATGTATTTGTCCGGCAAAATACAAACGCGCATTATCTAAGGCAAAATTATTGCTCCATTGATTGTTTGTAGCGCCCGCTGCAGATTCAGTCGACTGAAAACTACTACGTAAACCTAAACCTACGCTCACCCATTTAGTATCATCGATTTTAAAAGTGGCACCCGCGTACGAAGCGGTCGAATGACCCACGGCTAGGGCAGTTAGTACTGCAGTGCTGAGTAGATGCTTATTAAAGCCACCTACAGCATGTTTAATATAACTTTTCATCTATAATCCCCTTTTTCATCAGCTAGAATGTAAATGCAAGCGCCCAAAAGCGATGCCGCCAAAACTGGCAGGGTTAATTATTCAGATTTAAGTGAAGTCCTACAATCCGTCAGATAACTCTCAGTCATTTGACGTATAGGCGAAGCGATGAAGTTTTAGTACAGTGGAGGAGCCAAGAACAATGTGGAGCACTAAGCATGATGAACACTAAAGTGGATAACGATTTTTACGGTCGCTTATTTAGTGAACTCACGCTTTACTTGTACTTAAAAAAGCCCGAACGAGATTGGTTAATCTTGTTGATTTATCCCAGTCGATCTATTGAAAAGAAAGCCAGCATTGAGTTTTTACCTTTCTTAAACTTACCCCAGGTCCATCGTATTTACTTAGAAGATTATCAAGACCGAACCGACTTATCACCTGCACTTGAATTTATTCGCTTGATTGTCAGTGATAAACAACAGACAATAAGTCGAGCCAAAGATTTAGCAGAGCGACTTGATAAAGTAGATGTAGAAGGTTTGGATCTTATTGAAACAATATTGGTTTATAAGTTACCGCACTTAAGCCGCGAGGAGATTAAACAAATGTTATCTGTATATGAAGTTAAATTACAAGACACCCGCTTTTATCAAGAAGTATCTGCAGAAGGTGAACAAATAGGCGAGCAAAAAGAATGCATTAAATTACTAAGTCGTTTATTAAGACGCAAGTTCGGCGTACAACCTGAACTTGAAACCATCTTACAAAGCTTCCCGACCTATCCTTTAGAAAAGCTAGAAGACTTAGCCGATGCCTTATTAGACTTTAACGCCATGTCAGACTTAGAAACATGGTTAGCTGATCATACTTAAAATGACAGATTTTATTGCTCAGTAAAACATGCAAAACTAACAAACAAAAGGCCTTAATCTATCAAGGCCTTTTTTATGACCGCCCCGTTTTTAGAATTGATGGTTTGTTTAAACTCGTGACTGATAATCCAGACTAACCCATTATCTTGGTTAAAGAAATGTATTATACTGATTCACAACACATCAGCACTTAATCTCTATAAAGCCCCATCATGGACAAACAAACCATCGAAACCTATGACCGTGAGGCTGAACGGATTGCTCTGTTACATTCCAGCTTAACACCTGATCGGCTCTATACCTTAATAACAGAATACTTTACTAAGTCTGGCAACACGCTTGATGTCGGTTGTGGGATTGGACGAGATACGCAATGGCTTAATCAAAATGGCTATCCAGCCATTGGAGTTGATGCCTCCGAAGGGATGTTAAAACAAGCACAACAACTTTATCCTCAAGTACACTTTATTCAAGATTCCCTACCCGATTTAACCTGCATAAACGGCCAGACTTTTAAGAACATATTGTGTTCAGCCGTGTTAATGCATCTAAACAAGGTCGATCTTGAACAGGCCTGCCTTAAACTCGTAACCTTATTAAAAGCCAATGGACACATAATCATTTCAATACGAGAAACTAATGCCATTGATCACAGAGAAAACGGCAAACTCTACGAACCCTTTGATATCAATGCCTTTAAACATTTCTTTCTACAACACCAGTGCAAAATAGTGCTTGAAGAACAAGAACTAGAACCCGCTCGTCAATTGACTTGGTATAATTTCGTTATTAGAAAGTAGCTATTCCTTGTTGCGCGGGTTGCCATTTTTGATGGATGCCGTAATGGGTTATGCTACAGTTATAAGCATCTTGCAAAAATTTCTGACGCTTTTCAGTAGAATTTCCTGTTTGCACAATCAAAGTTTCCCTAAGTGGATGATGACTTGTGATTAAATATTCATTACGGGCATGTAAACGTTCAAGTAATGGCAACGAAGGTAATTTAGCAAATTTCCCATTAACGCCTCTATTACAATCTATACAAGCCAAGACTAAATTCGCCACGCCATTAATCGGTTTGTCGGCATCACATTTTCTTAAGTCATGTGGAAAGAAATGATCCACATCGGCAAAGTCTTGGTGATTATTATCAATTGAAATCTCCCTGAAACAATAAAAACATCGCCCTTTTTGATAACCATTTAAAGATGGACTAGCCGCTGTTACAGGAACCCGGCGTAATTTATTATCAGCGAAAAATTCTCGACTTTCTTCTTTGTAATCAATCTGAATTAAATGTTTAGGTACATTTAATTCCCATGCTGTTTCAACTAAACGCCACCGTGCTTCAGTTTCTGCGGCCAGATTATCATATTGGTATTGCTCACCTAAACGATAAAAATTATCCGTTAAGATAATACCACCTTTAGTTTTTCGTTCATCTATAAAAAAACGTTTTGGTAACTCTTCCTCATGAACATTGTGGAAAGCATCAATTACATATTTAAACCCATTCTGAACAGTTAAATCGTAAGCGGTTAATTCTTGATGTACTTGCCTTATTCGGCAGAAGCCATTTTTTTAAAATTCCACGGCAACAAAGCTTCAATTTTTTCAACCGTATCGGCATAAGGCAGTGCTTTGA
>CAIPDT010000156.1 GCA_903863905.1 uncultured Methylococcaceae bacterium | reverse complement strand
TGTTTCTGCTGACAACATAATCGCATCCGTACCGTCATAAACCGCGTTGGCGACGTCAAATACTTCTGCGCGAGTTGGGATTGGATTTTCGATCATAGATTCCATCATTTGTGTCGCTGTAATAGCCACACGATTAAGCTCTCTTGCACGCTTAATCAATAGTTTCTGTACTGCGGGTAAATTAGCATCGCCAATCTCAACACCCAGATCACCACGTGCTACCATGACCGCGTCAGACGCTAAAATGATTTCATCCATGACGTCAGGCACAATCGCTTCCGCACGTTCAACTTTAGAAACAATACCGGCATAACAGCCTTCTGCTTCTAATAAACGACGCGCTTCGTGTAAGTCTTCTGCGCAACGAGGAAAAGAAATGGCCACATAGTCACAATTCATCAGAGCGACTGTTTTAATATCTTCTTTATCTTTATCCGTTAAAGCGGCTGCAGATAGACCACCCCCTAACAAATTAATACCTTTGTTATTTGATAAAGCCCCTCCCACTGTAACCGTACAATTAACGCGCATATCAACCACGTTAACCACGTCTAAAACGATACGTCCATCGTCAAGCAATAAACGACTGCCCGGGACAACTTCTAATGCCAAAGGTTCATAAGTGATGCCGACTTGAGTATTGTCACCCAAGGTAGGATCAAAATTGATGTCTAATGAAAAATCTTGACCTTCTTCTAAATATACTTTTGTATCTTTAAAACGCGCGATACGAATTTTAGGACCTTGTAAGTCAGCTAAAATACCTACCCGTCTGCCGGTTTTTTTACTCAGTTCCCGAACCTGATTAGCTCTATCAATGTGATCTTGAGCAGAACCATGAGAAAAGTTCATCCGTACAACGTCAATACCCGCTTTAAATAAGCCTTCAAGTACACCCGGCTTATCAGTTGCAGGGCCTAGTGTGGCTAAAATTTTGGTTCTTCTTAACATTAGATAGGGGATCCGTTATTTAGCATTAACTAGAGCAATGGTAGTATCTAACATACGATTTGAGAAACCCCATTCGTTGTCATACCAAGAAAGTACTTTTACCAAACGCCCACCTAATACTTTAGTTAATGATTTTTCGTAAATAGATGACGCTGGATTGTGATTGAAATCAACTGAAACCAAGGGTCTTTCATTGATATCTAAGATACCTTTTAAAGCGCCATTAGAAGCCGCTGTTAAGATTTCGTTGATTTCAGCAACCGAAGTATCTCTTGCAGCAGTAAACGTTAAATCAACCACTGAAACATTGATAGTAGGTACGCGCATCGCGAAACCATCTAATTTGCCCGCTAATTCAGGCAATACTAAACCTACAGCAGCCGCTGCACCAGTATTAGCAGGAATCATTGATTGTGTCGCTGAACGCGCACGACGTAAGTCAGCATGATAAACGTCAGTCAATACTTGATCATTGGTATAAGAGTGAATAGTGGTCATTAAGCCACTTTCAATACCAATAGCATCATTTAAAGGCTTAACGATTGGGGCTAAGCAGTTAGTGGTGCATGAAGCATTTGAGATAACAGTATCAGACGCTTTTAACGTGTTGTGGTTTACGCCAAAAACGATAGTGCCATCAACATCATTGCCGCCGGGTGCAGAAATAATTACTTTTTTCGCGCCAGCTGTAATATGGGCTGATGCTTTAGCTTTGCTGGTAAAAAACCCAGTACATTCATGAACAACATCAATATTTAATTCAGCCCATGGTAATTTTGAAGGATCTCTTTCTGAGAAAACACGAATTCTATCACCGTTGATCACAATGTAATCACCGTCAACAGTCACTTCAAAAGGGAATTTGCCATGTACAGAATCATACTGTGTCAGATGAGCGTTAGTATTGCTGTCACCTAAGTCATTAATTGCAACTATTTGAATTTCATTGGTACGGCCTGATTCGTATAATGCACGAACGATATTACGTCCAATACGACCATAACCATTGATTGCAACTTTAATTGGCATTGAGTATCTCCAGAGTGATGATTTAAAATTAAAAACGGATGCGTGAAAACTTCTTAAACGGGGTAACTATACCAAAATAGTGGGTGATTAGTCTATTGATGATAATGGTATATCATCAATAGACGCCCTATTCACTTCAACAATCTCACTCATTTAGTCTTAAAAAAACAAATTTTTAAGACGTAAGCGCGCATTTAACTTTAAAATGGCTGGATTTAAATCGATAGCTAGTATAATTAAGCCTGTTTCGGCTTGATCATCTTGCTGTACTTGTTGCACTGACAACTTAACTTAACACTCTCAAGAGAACTCTATGGCGCTGTATTGTGGAATCGTTGGCTTACCTAACGTGGGTAAATCGACACTGTTTAACGCTTTAACTAAAGCTAAAATTGCGGCTGAAAACTATCCTTTTTGTACTATTGATCCCAACGTGGGTGTGGTTCCTGTTCCTGATTTTAGAATGGACAAACTCGCTGAGATCGTCAAACCAGAACGTATTCTCCCCACGACGATTGAGTTTGTTGATATCGCAGGTTTAGTGGCTGGCGCGTCAAAAGGTGAAGGTTTAGGTAATAAGTTTTTAGCTAACATTCGCGAAACAGATGCTATTGCACACGTAGTGCGTTGTTTTCATGATGATAATGTTGTCCATGTGGCCGGTAAAGTGGACCCCATTTCAGATATTGAAGTGATTAATACCGAATTAGCACTAGCCGATATGGCTTCGGTAGAAAAAGCTTTACTGAGAGCCAGCAAAATTGCCAGAACAGGCAACAAAGAAGAATTGGCAAAAAAGATTGTTTTAGAACAAGTCTTAAAGCAATTAGAAGCCGGTGAACCTGCCCGCACCCTGCCCTTAACGGAAGATGAAAAAGCGTTTATTAAAGACTTATGTTTAATGACGCTTAAACCCACCATGTATATCGCTAATGTTCAAGATGACGGTTTTGAAAATAATCCATTACTGGAAAAAGTTCAAGCATTAGCCGCTAAAGAAGGCGCGACCGTGGTACCTATCTGTGCGGCCATCGAAGCTGAAATTGCCCAATTGGATGAAGAAGAAAAGAAAGAATTTTTAGACGATCTAGGCCTTGAAGAACCCGGTTTAAATCGTGTGGTGCGAGCAGGTTACGCCCTACTTAATCTAGCGACTTATTTTACCGCTGGTGTTAAAGAAGTTAGAGCGTGGACGATTCCTGTAGGTGCATCGGCTCCTCAAGCGGCTGGCGTTATTCATAGCGATTTTGAAAAAGGCTTTATTAGAGCTGAAGTTATCTCTTATGAAGACTTTATTACCTACAAAGGTGAGCAAGGTGCAAAAGATGCGGGTAAATGGCGTTTAGAAGGTAAAGATTACGTTGTTAAGGACGGAGACGTCGTACATTTTCGTTTCAATGTTTGACAAATAGATAAGAGCTATTTATAATTCCTGTTTTACACAGTTTACTTAAAAAGGCGATATAGCTCAGTTGGTTAGAGCACGGGATTCATAACCCCGGGGTCGGTGGTTCAAATCCACCTATCGCCACCATAAGAATCAAGGGCTTAGGTGCAAACCAAGCCCTTTTTTTGTGCCTGAGAATTAAC
>CAIPDT010000155.1 GCA_903863905.1 uncultured Methylococcaceae bacterium | reverse complement strand
TGTGCAGTATTCACGGCGAGCCTTGATTGTTGATAATCAGTTCTTTATCGGTTTCAGTTTCTTCTACAGTTGTTTCAGGCGCTTTAACCGGAGTCGTTTTAGTTTGGGTATTGGTATTGGCCTTTTTTGGATTAGGCGCGCCTGTCTTCGTGGAATCGGCTGGTGTAGGCGTTGATTCCGTAACTGTTTTTTCAGTTGCTTCAGGCGTCACTGTTTTTGCGGCGAATTTAGTCACAGGTTTAACCACCACTTGCACACTGGGTAACCAGGCCGGTTTAAAGGTGGTGACTTCTTGCTGGGCCTGTTGCACCGAGGGTATTTTAAGTTCATCTAACAGGTTGAAACAGGTCGTGGTTATTTGATCGACTAGCTTATCGACCACTTGGGTATGGCTGTTATCCGAGAACAGTGATTTGACGCTAAAGGTCAGTTTGTGTTCGAGGAGGATCTCTGTTGAGCCGGCTTTTTTTAAGGTGCAGGTAATCGGTAAGACATCGGCCTTTTGATATTCTGGTGAACGTGGATCAGCGTTACCACTGCTAAATGAAAATCCCACAGGGGTACTTTCATGAGTAATAGAATCTAAGGTGGCTTCTAAGCTATGTGTATAATGGCTGTCGGTCGTTTTAACGGGGAAGTGCCATTCAGTGAGGTTTTTAATCACTTTAGGGGCCAATTCTTGCGTTGATACATTGGTTTTAAATTGATCTAAATTATCGGAAGCGATACTAAAATCAAGGGCAGTGATGGAGTTTTTATCGATAGAGTTGTGTGGCGAGGCTATGACCGGTGAGGTTCCTAAGTGCATCAGGAACAAGACACTCAGTATTTTGGTGTGTTTAGGTATGGTTAATAAAGTCATGATAATCCTCTAATCAGTGTTCTTATACTCTACGAGAAGTTATTGCAATTGCCTATACGTTAAATGACGGACGGTTTAATGATAATAAAATTTGCTTGTTTAAAAAGATAGGGTAAGTTAACAAGTGATTAATATTTATATAGGTTGAGATTTCATGATTATAACCGCCTCAGCTTTTTAAGGCGGATTTAAGTTGAGCTACACTCAACTGGGAGTGGTATTGCAGTGCAAATAAAATTTCCGTTCGATTCATCTTCACCTATTGCGGGCGAAGCGAGCATAAAAATAAATAAATCTATCTCGGTTGTTTTTGGCTTTATTGGTGAGCGTTTTTATGAAAATTATCCAAAATGGGCACCCGAGGTGGTTGAGTTGGAGCCTTTAGATGGTATTGATATTTTTGTAGGCGCTAAAACGAAGCAGGTCAGAGCGGATCAGGGGGCTTTGACTGAATCAATTTTTCAAATCACAGATTATCAACCCGTCGATAAGTTAATCTTTAAGGGGATTGATGAATCTTATTCACACAGCTATTTTCTAAGTGCTGCTGCTGATAATAATGAAGTAACGGAATTAACGTTTCGTTTTGAGTTATCTAACATTGAAGTTTTTATGCGACCTTTTCAAAAGCTGATTAGAGCCTCAATAGAAGAGGGTGCTGAGAATACGGTAGAAAATATTAAAAACTTGCTGATTGCCGGTGCTCATTAAGTGAATTGCTTAGAGAGATAAAATTTAGAATTGGAGTTAAAAATGTCTTTTATTGTCGAAAAAGATAGCGGACTGATACCACAGGTATTATCAGCTATTTTAGATGAGTGTGTTAACGGAGTGACCTTAGCAGATCCCGATTTGGAAGGTGCGCCTATTATCTATGCGAATAAAGCCTTTGAAAGGTTAACCGGTTATAGTCAAGAAGATATTATTGGTTATAACTGTCGTTTTTTGCAGGGGGAGGATAGGGAGCAACCCGGACGATTTATCATTGCGGAAGCCATGAAGCAACATGAGAGTGTTGAAGTCACGTTTCGAAATTATAAGAAGGATGGTACCTTATTTTACAATAAGTTAAAGATAACGCCTCTATTTGATAAAAAGCAACGGGTTATTTATTATTTAGGCGTTCAGTACGATATTACCCAGCAGGTTAACTCAAATAATGAAATTAAAGAGCTCAATGCGTTATTGCAAGCACTGAGTCCTGAATAATGGATTGTAATTTATTAACTAAAAGTGATATTTAATTATGAATGCCATAGAAACAGTGAATAGTAACAATGGAATGTTTTTTAATGAGGCCTTATTTGGTCTGGCTATTGTGGCATTTATTGTTTTGGTGATTGTCGAAAAGAAGTATCCTTTTAGAGAGTTTCCGGCAAAGGTATTTAAAGAATCATTTATGACGAATACCACAGCCTTCTTGGTTAATAATCTGATCTTAAGTGTATTACAAGTTTCTTCTTTGTTTTTAGTGGCTCAGCAGTTTGCTTCACATGGGTTATTGAGTGGATTAGATAATGGCCCCGTTAAATGGTTATTAGCGTTTGCATTTTTTGATTTAGCGATTTATCTATGGCACTTTGTTAGCCATAAGTCTGAATATTTATGGCGCTTTCATAAAATCCATCACAGTGATAAAGGCTTTAATGTGTCAACGGGATTCCGTTTCCATGTGTTTGATTTATTACTGGAAACTGTCTACAAATGTGTATTTGTAGTCATTATTGGTGTTGATGCCTATTTGGTTTTGTCCATTGAGATCGTGGAGTTGTTTTTTATCCTGTTCCATCATGCCAACATCCGTATTCCCAAGGAAGTATTAATTTCAAAGCTGTTGATAACTCCGTCTTTACATCGCACCCATCATTCCAAAAAACGTGATGAACATGATAGTAATTATGGGATTGTATTTTCGGTGTGGGATAGGTTGTTTGGCACCCGTAAAGAAGTGGTTCCCGAGCATATTGGTTTGGATGTGATACAGGCAGATAATTTTATTCAGTTATTTTCTTTGGCTTTTTTAACAGAAGTCAAGTTTAGAAAATTACTGAGTAGGATTCCTAAAGGTAAAAAGAATTAAGCTTTTGTTATTAAAGATGACTTATTAAACTTATTGATTGCACAGATGATTATTAAAACAACTAAGAGCATTCCCAGCAGTGAAATTACTGATCCTTTGGTTTTTAAGCAACGTCGCCAATTGATTAAGGCAATGGTAGCGATGGGCTTGACCGGATCAGGTCTGTATTCAGACGTTTTAAAGGCGAGTGAAGATAAGGCTGTTTTAACGCCAACGGCGGCAGAAATTGTTAAAAATCATACTAACTATTACGAGTTTACCTTTAATAAAACCGATGCAACTAAGTTGGCTCAAGTCTTACCAACGGACCCTTGGTCGGTAGAAATTATCGGAGAAGTTGAACATCCGGGCATTTATCATTTAGAAGATCTGTTAAGTCAACAAAGCATACAAGAGTATATTTATCGGTTTCGCTGCGTTGAGGCGTGGTCTATGGTGGTGCCTTGGATGGGCTTTCCCTTAGCCAATCTATTAAAAAAAGTGAAACCCTTATCAACCGCGAAATTTGTACAGTTTACTTCAGTGTATGATCCTGATCACATGCCCAATCAAAAAGATAAGGCGATGTTGGAATGGCCTTATGTGGAAGGCTTACGTATTGATGAAGCCATGCATCCTTTAACGCTATTAGCGACTGGCATGTATGGTGAGAAAATGCCTAAACAAAATGGGGCACCTTTGCGTTTAGTGGTGCCTTGGAAATATGGCTTTAAAAGTATTAAAGCCATTGTAAAGATTGAATTGGTTAAAAAACCGGCTTTAACAACGTGGAGTAAATCCGGCCCTAATGAATATGGGTTTTATGCGAATGTAAATCCTGATGTACCACATCCGCGTTGGAGCCAAAATAGTGAGCGTCAATTAGGTGGTGGTTTCTTTACACCACGTCGCAAAACAGAATTATTTAATGGTTATGCTGAGCAAGTAGCCTCTTTATACAGTAATATGGATTTGCGGCACTTCTTCTAATGAATTTTTCTTCAAAAAAGACTTATTTAATAAGTCTTTTCTTATGCTTATTGCCGTTATTAGGCATTATCATAGATCTACTATTTGATAACTTAGGGGCCGATCCCATACAAACGTTACACATTCGTTTGGGTGATTGGTCGTTACGGCTTCTATGGTTAACCCTGTGTATTACTCCGTTACAAACATTTACTAGACAGCGAGGCATGGCCGACTATCGGCAGATGCTAGGTCTATATGTGTTCTTTTATGCCAGTTTGCATGTCATTACCTATGTTTGGATTGATCAAGGTTTAGACTGGGGCAATATTGCCATTGATGTGTTACAGAGTTCTTATATCTGGTTGGGCTTGTTGGCTTACATCATCATATTTTTACTAGCGATTAGTTCACCTAAGGTCGCTAAAAAGAAACTAGGTAAAAACTGGAAGAAACTGCATCGATATATTTATATTGGCTCAATCGCTGTTATTATCCATTACTATTGGCAACTTAAAGGCAATATGGCCGAGCCTTTATTTTATTTAATTACCTTAAGCATCTTGTTAATGTTTAGGGTCGCCGTATGGTTTAAGAACCGTAAGTTTAATAAGATGATGATTCCAACAACAAAGAGAATCAAAGTTGTGACCGTTAAAAAACTCTCAGAAGACCAGTCAACAATGGTCGATTCACAAAAGTTGGTGGTTGAGGAAGATGATTGAGATTGGTATTTTAATGCCTACCGAAGGATCAAACTCAACCCACCAGACTTCACCTCGCTTCATTTTCCATATCTCCGGCCAGCGCGTTTACCCACTCCATTGCTTCGTTTTCGCGGGTTTGATCGGCGGCCATAGCCTTATAACCAGCATCCAGAGAAGTGTCGAGGACGTGTGGCCGCAATAAATCTTCAATAAACTGACTCATTTTGCGCTTACCAATGGTTCTATACAGCCCGTCATAAACCGCTTCATCTAGGGTAATTGTCATTTTTTTATGCATTGTCATCTCCAAGCGCTTTATACGTATACAAACAAAGCCAGAAATAGACAAGTTATATAGTGCCTGAAAGAGTACAAAAGTTACCCAGTCCAGCAAACAATTAACCAACTTCTGTACAAAAGTTACCCAATCCAGCAAACAATTAACC
>CAIPDT010000154.1 GCA_903863905.1 uncultured Methylococcaceae bacterium | reverse complement strand
TGGGTTGGGTAACTTTTGTACAGAAGTTGGTTAGAACTTAGAGAGTTTCTTAGTTCAATCAACAAACGCCCCTCCATGCTATGATCCAGACATTTATCAAGACCCTGAACCCCAAGCGCATTAAGCGCTGATTTCACGGCATTAAGATTACGGTTACCACATCAAATCATCTGGAATCTCAAAAGCGGCATAAGGATCATCTGCTTTAGTAGCCGTTTCAACATCCACCACAGTTTCATTATCGACCAATACATAAGTCGGATCTCGTAAACTAATCTTTTTAGCAACCTCAGCAGCTACCACTTCGTAACTCTCGGCCCATTTAACCACGGCTAAGCGTCCACGTATAATATGTTCGCGCATCGACTCGGTCACATAGATCGTTTTTACTTTATGGTTATCATCAAAACGATACGCAACACCTTCAGCATCTTTGGGCAATTTATTCATTTCAATTAATTGCTTAATCTGGGCCACAACGTGCTTTTGTTCGTCTTGTTGCTGCTTTAACTGATTCAGCTCGCGGTCACGCTCTACTTGCTCGGCGTGTGCTTTTTTAGCTAACTCCTTTGCTTCATCGACAATAACAACGTTATTATTCCGCTGTAAATGTTCTTGCTTACGCTTGTCGGATTTAACACTTTTAGCTTTCGCCGTACTGATTAAACCCGACTTTAATAATTGTTCCTGTAATGATAACTTTTGTTTACTCATAATCTAACTGATTAATTAACAACGTTGTGGCCACGGCTTCTCATGCAATTATTAAACGCTTGTTTGTACTTTTGATCTGCTGATACGCCGGTATAAGCGCCACCACCAATCCCACCAGTGGCCGCACCAATCGCCGCACCTTTACCAGGATCGCCCATAATCGCACCCAAGGCAGCACCACCCGCCGCACCTAAAAGCCCACCGACCACACCACCTTTTATAGTTTCTGTCGCGGTACTTGAGGCATTTCTAGCAATTTGCTGACATTCTTGTCCATCTTGGTTTGCAGAATTACGCGGGCCTTGTTGACGATTTTGATACGATTGCGGTTGTGGTGCTTGTTGATAACCCGGTTGACCATTTTGATTGGGAGCTGGCACTTGGGTATAAACTGGATTACCGTATTGATCAAAAACGGGTTTGCCGTACTTATCAAATACTTGCTGAGACTGATACGCCGGTTGCGGCGCCTGATAAGAGTGTTGCGGTTGACTGTAGATGCTGTCGTCTATTGCCGGCGCATAACCGCCATACGTAGCACAACCTGACACTAACAAAGTTCCAACCAAGGTGATGGCTATCTTTTTCATAATTATATTCTCAAATTAATTTTAGCGTGTTTAAACAGAAACAAACCCTTTTATCCAAAATGTTAACCAGTCCTAGACCGCTTATGACATCTTTTATTGTTGAAGAGTATAGCCCTATTTAACTTTATGAGTCAAAACAGTTGAACGCATTAATCAGAGATTAGTTTTCTTGCGGAAGGACCGTTTGTTCGTGCAGTTGCATATTAATCATTTTAAGCGTAGCTAACACGCCTGCAAATACTTGATTTGCATGTACGGCTAAGGTTTTGCGTAACTCAGTGCCGCAATCCCAGGTAATCACACATTCGGTCAAGGCATTGGTATTGCCGCCTCTAGGAATCCGAACTTCATAATCACGTAGCGCCGGCAAGGTGTAATTATGGTGCGTCATCACTTTGTTAATCGCATCGATAAAGGCATCAAAACCGCCATTACCGGAACCCGAAGCAATGTGTTTAGTGCCTTTTACACTCACGCGAATGCTGGCTGTTGATTCTAAATCTAAGCCGCTGGTAATGGAGCAATTTAATAATTTGATGTGCTGATAATTTTTACTTTCTAGCACATCTGCAATAATAAACGGCAAGTCATCCGTGGTGATAATCTGCTTTGAATCACCTAGACTGACAATCCGTTCTAATACTTTTTTCTGATTTTCTTCAGACAGATCTAACTCTAGTTGCTCTAAGTTTTTCTTTAAGGACGCTTTACCACTCATTTTACCTAACGCATAACTGCGTGTACGCGAGAAGCGCTCGGGACCTAACTTGGTTTTATACAGGCCGCCTTTCTGATCACCGTCAGCATGAATTCCTGCGGTTTGGGTAAATACATCTGCGCCAATAATCGGTGCGTTGGCGGCCACACGTTTACCTGAGAAATTTTCTACCATGTTACTCAGGCGTACTATATGGGTCTCGTTGATAGATAACGCCATGTTCATCTTATCACGCAAAACCACGGCCACTTCAGCAACAGAGGCATTACCGGCCCGCTCACCTAAGCAATTAACGGTACAATGAATGGCGCTGACACCCGCACGCACTGCCGCCATAACATTAGCCGTCGCTAAGCCATAATCATTATGCGGATGAAAATCGAACTGTACTTCAGGATAACGCTGACACATGTCGCTTAAATAACTAAATACCTCATCCGGCGATAACACCCCTAAGGTATCAGGCAACATAAAGTGATGAATGCCAACGTGACGCAAATTGTCCATTAATTGATAAACATAGTCTGGACTATTTTGATAACCGTTTGACCAGTCTTCCAAATACACGTTAACCCTTAAGCCTTTTTCTAAGGCATAGTTAACGGTTTGTAAAATATCAACGGTATGCTGTTCTAAGGTTTTACCTAACTGCTCGCGGCAATGCTTTTCACTGCCTTTAGTCAGCAAGTTGATGACTTGACCACCGGTTTCTAAAATCCAATCTACACTTTTAGTGTGATCAACGAAACCCAGTACTTCAACACAACCATTAAAGCCTTCTTGTAACGCCCACTGATTAATATTAGTGACCGCTTCTTTTTCACCTTGAGATACCCGCGCTGAAGCCACTTCGATTCGATCAACTCGAAGTGACTGCAACAAGGCTTTAGCGATAGTTACTTTTTCAGTGGGCGTAAACGAAACGCCCTGGGTTTGCTCACCATCACGCAAGGTGGTATCCATCAGTTGAATGGTTCTTATCGCTGTGGACATAAGATGAGCTGTACCTGTGTGGTGATTACAATTAGAAAGCTTTAACTAATTAAGCCCAAAGCCAAGGAAAAGTTTGCTTATGCGTGACTTCGTAAGCAGAAATTTTATCGATATGCTTTAAGGTTAAACCAATATCATCCAAACCACTTAATAGGTTGCCTTTACGGAAAGGATCGATTTCAAACGTAAAACCATTACCCGCCGGTGTAATCACTTGTTGGTTTTCTAAATCAACGATAAAACTGACGCCTTCGTTAGCGCTAATTTCTGCCATTAATTGTTCTAACTGTTCTTGATTAACACGAATCGCTAAGATGCCATTTTTAAAACAGTTGTTATAAAAGATATCCGCATAGCTCGTTGAGATAATGGTGTTAAAACCATAATCGGCAATCGCCCAAGGCGCATGCTCACGTGAAGAACCGCAACCAAAGTTATCGCCAGCGACTAATATTTTAGCGCCTTTGAAAGCCGGTTTATTAAGTTCAAATTCAGCGTTATCACTGCCGTCATCGTTAAAGCGCCAGTCATGGAATAAGTGAATACCAAATCCACTACGCTCTACTTTATTTAAAAATTGTTTAGGAATTATTTGATCGGTGTCTACATTGTTGCGATCCATTAACGCGGCAACACTGTGATGCTTTAAGTACGGTTCCATAATTTCTGCTCTGCCTGTTGATTAAAGGGTGCGAATGTCTACAAAATGACCTGCCGCAGCGGCTGCGGCTGCCATGGCAGGCGAGACTAAATGCGTGCGACCGCCTTTGCCTTGTCTACCTTCAAAGTTACGATTTGAAGTCGATGCACTGCGTTGACCTTTAGTTAACTCATCACCGTTCATGGCTAAACACATTGAACAACCTGGGTCACGCCATTCCCAACCCGCTTCAATAAAGATTTTATCCAAACCTTCGTCTTCGGCTTGCTGCTTAACATGATAAGAGCCTGGCACTGCCAAAGCAGTTACACCCGGTGCCACTTTAGTGCCTTTAGCGACTTCTGCGGCAATTCTAAAATCTTCTATACGACCATTGGTACATGAACCGATAAAAACTAAATCAACTGGGATATCAGTGATTTTAGTATTCGCTGTTAAACCCATATAAGCTAAAGCGCCTTCACACGCTTTACGTTTACCTTCATCCTCGAAGCTATCAGGACTTGGCACCACGCCATCAACACCGATGACTTGTTCGGGTGATGTTCCCCATGATACTTGTGGTGCGATATCGGCGCCTTCAAATACAATGGTGGTATCAAACTCTGCGCCTTCATCACTGGTTAAGCTTTTCCAATAAGCGACCGCTTGATCCCAATAGTCTCCAGCCGGTGCAAACTCACGACCTTTTAAATATTCATAGGTTTTTTCATCTGGAGCCACTAGACCCGCTCTGGCACCGGCCTCAATTGCCATATTGCAAAGCGTCATCCGACCTTCCATCGATAATTCTCTAATCGCAGAACCGGTGTATTCAATCACATAGCCTGTTCCACCTGCTGTGCCAATTTTGCCAGTAATCGCTAACGCGATATCTTTTGCTGAGGCATATTTAGATAATGAACCATTTACGACAACTTGCATCGTTTTAGATTTCTTTTGTGGTAAGGTTTGGGTGGCCATAACATGTTCAACTTCTGATGTGCCAATACCAAACGCTAAGGCACCAAAAGCGCCATGCGTTGCCGTATGGCTATCACCACACACAACAACCATACCGGGATGCACAAAACCGTGCTCTGGTACCACAACGTGAATAACACCGTTGTTTGGATTTTTCATGTCATACAGGTTTAAACCATTTTCACGGCAGTTGTCTGCCATAGTTTCAATTTGTTTTTTAGCAATAGGATCTGCAATCGGCAAATGTCTATTTTTAGTCGGTACACAATGATCCATTGTGGCCAAAATACTATGAGGATTTCGGACTTTACGCCCAGAAAGCTTTAAGCCTTCAAATGCTTGAGGACTGGTCACCTCGTGCATTAAATGGCGATCAACATAAATTAAAGGAGCCTGGCCAGCCTCGTCAACCACAAGGTGACTGTCCCAAATTTTTTCGTACATGGTCTTTTTCATTGCGTATTCCAAAGCTTACATACAGGCTCGTTATTGAGCGTATGGCGTGTTACAGGATAAATTCAGCGGCACAAAAATTATGCGCGTTTGCATATTATCCCTCAAAATAGCTTTAATTTGCAATTAAGGCTTACGAACTCTACAGTTCTGCGTTATCACTGGCTGTATTCCTTGATAAGATTAAACCAATTACTTCGTTTGAATAGTGAGTTTGCAAACTACACCTCTGCAGAACGGCAATTACCTCATATTACGTTGCGTGATTTTGCTGACCCCGATTATTTCCCTATCGGCGTTAAGCATCGCTACACCCGAAAATAAATAAGTCGCAATAATTAAGTGTTGATAATCCTAAAAACAGGCTAATATTGTCGATATCTGTAATTTAGTGCGGCTAGACAAATAGCTGCTCCTTATATTTTAATAACCTTTGAGGTAATAATCATGACAACCGTGGCAGAGCCGATTATCGGCAGTTGGTATAAGGACGTTGAAAACAACCTGAAATTTAAGGTTGTTGCTATTGATGAAAATGACGATTCGATTAACGTACAATACTTAAATGGTGATATTGGTGAATACGATATAGACAGTTGGTACAATTCAACCTTTGACTATATTGAAGCCCCCGAAGACTGGAGTACGGCTTTTGACGATATTGAAACCGATGATCTCGGTTATTCTGATACCGATGAGCATAAACCCAACCCTGAAGACGTGGACCTCGAAGACTATTTGGACTAATCAGGATACTATTTCATGAAAATGACGCCGCAGGAATTCTTAGACTGGCCATCAAAAAGAATTACATTATTGGCCATGTCAGGCGCAGGAAAAACAACCCTCGCTAATAAACTACCCAAAGCTAAATGGTTTCACTATTCAGGTGACTATCGTATTGGCACGAAGTATTTAAGAGAACCGATTTTAGATAATATTAAACGTCAAGCGATGAAGGTTCCGTTTTTACGTGACTTATTAATGTCTGACTCAATTTATATCTCTAACAAAATTACCGTTGATAATTTAGCCCCCGTTTCTACTTTTTTAAGTAAAGTTGGTGACCCTGATCAAGGTGGCCTATCGTTAAAGGAATTTAAGCGGCGCCAACATTTGCATCACCAAGCAGAAATTGCAGCAATGAATGATGTGCCTGAATTTATTCATAAAGCTGAAGATATTTATGGCTATCATCATTTTATTAATGATGCAGGG
>CAIPDT010000153.1 GCA_903863905.1 uncultured Methylococcaceae bacterium | reverse complement strand
CGGTAAGGGCACATTTTTATCTATGATGCGCATCATACTTTGAAAATTGGCTTTAACGCTAGGCCCGTAGATCAAAGGCGGTCTAATAATAACGACCTTTAAACCTGTTTCCAAGGCCAATTGCCGTAAAGCTTTTTCGGCCTCCTGTTTTGAAATGCCATAAGGATCAACAGGGTTAGGTTCATCTTCTGGCGTATAAGGCATCCCGTCCGAGGTTTGCTCACCATTGACTTTAATAGAACTTAAATAAATAAACCGTGATGCCCCTGCCTGTACCGCCTGCCTTGCTAAATTTAAAGTACCCTCTACATTCACCTTACGAAACTCAGCTAAAGCATCTGAAGAGGTTTCTTTCATTACATGCACTCGTGCGGCAAGATGAATAACCACCTGTATATCTTGTAATGCCAGAGACCAATCCGTGTTGGCATCCAGATTACCGATCAACACCTTTTCAGAGGCGGGTACGGTTTTATTAAAATCTCGAATTGCGGCACGCACAAAATAGTCTTGTTGCAATAATTGCTGGCATAACGATTGCCCCACAAAACCATTGCCCCCCGTGACAAGCACTTTTATTAACTCTGGATTAAACTGATTAGACAATTGATGGCTCTTGTATGGATATCAAATTTGTTGGGCATTATAACGTTAATGGGCTCACTATGGGCATAGGCTTTAATTTTATAGGTGATCCGAAGCCATAATAAGCAAAAGCCTTGGCGTGTCCATGGATTAGTATTTAAATCTTAATTTGCGTAGAATACCTATCAAATGATGCTGTATTTGATGTTTTTATGGGAACAGCTCTTAATGTGGATGATGAGTTAATGGCGAAAGCAGGGTACTTGAGTGGATTAACTGAGCGCACTTAGTTAATACGAGCGCGAATGTGAACGGCATATTTATCATCTTTTTCATGCTATGCCATCTATTCTACCATTAAAATCATAAGGTAACGAATAATGCGACTTGATGATAAAACCCGCGAAATTATTAAAAATGAGGTTGCAAATCAACTAGGGTCTGAAGCGATTATTCGATTATTTGGCAGTCGTGTGGATGATAGTGAACGTGGTGGGGATATTGATTTACTGATTGAACCAAGCCATTCTTTGGCAAAACGTATTCAAATAGAATGCCAATTGGCAGCACGCTTATACATAAAATTGGGCGGTCGCAAGGTTGATGTGCTGATAAAAGACCCACTTGAGCCAACTTTAGCTATTCATGAACACGCTTTAAAAAATGGGATTGTATTATGAGTAGTATCCAGGATAGATTGTTTTTAATCACTCAATTAGTAAAAGTCACTGAAAAAGAAGCGCGATATTTGACACGCACAGCAAACCGACTTAATGAGCTTAATATAAATTTATCTTGGGTCGAGTCGCTTGATAATAATGACCTTCATAGTGAAATGCTGGATGCTTTTGTTTCACGTTATGGACGATTACAAGATACGCTGGGCGATAAACTTTTGCCTGCAATGCTGCGAGGAAGCCTTGAAAAAACGGGCTCACAACTGGATAATTTATTACGCGCAGAAAAACTAGGATGGATCGAGTCCACTCAAATTTGGATTGAAATACGAGAACTTAGAAACCGATTGGTTCATGAATATATAGAATCGCCTAGCAATCTTTTAAGTGCATTACAACAAGCCTTGACGTGTGTCACTATTTTAATAGAGACACAAGATCGTATGGCTAATTACGTCAAGACAATTGAACAAATTTAAATGTTTCCCTGTTATTAATTACAAATGCGCTTAACCCCACAACAACAATCTGCTATTCGTACTGCCGTTGCCCCCGTGACAAGCACTCTTATTAACTCTGGATTAAACTGATTAGACAATTGATGGCTCTTGTATGGATAACAAATTTGTTGGGCATTATAACGTTAATGCGCTCACTATCGGCATAGGCTTTAATTTTATAGGTGATAGAGTTTTTTTACTTAGAAATTCTAAATCAGTCTCTTATCCTAATCACTTTCAAGTAACTTAGTGTAATATAAGGCTCTATGACAATAAAATTTGAGCCAATATCAACATAAATAAAGATTAAATAAAGGCCTTAATTTACCCTTACGCGCTATTGAGAGATGGATTAAACAACTTAGGGAGGCTAATGACATTGATATCAAAATTG
>CAIPDT010000152.1 GCA_903863905.1 uncultured Methylococcaceae bacterium | reverse complement strand
ATGAATTGTATTAAATTTAGATTGATATAGCAATTTATTTTAATTTAATTTAATTTATGCGTATTGTAGTCTCTGTTGTATTGCGCTAAGTGATTAGAATTAATGGCTATTGTTTTTTAGAGTATCTGTTAAGTATGATATTTACTTTGTTAAGAAAATTGTTTAATTCTAATAAGAGTTTTTGGCTATCTTCTGGAGTGTTTTCAAAGGCAATCAATGCTATTTGCTTGGAGTCTGGGTGTAATGCTATGAATTTAATCACTTCATTTGGGTTTATGGTCCAGGCGATGAGTAATTGTTTTTGCCATTGATTCTTTAAGTCTTCAGTAAAATCGTTGTAGAAATTATAGCTAAAAGCGAGGCGAGGTATGATTAAGGTGGGTTCTATTCGCCCTGCATACAAAGATGAGTTGATGGATTCTATAATCTGTTGTTTTGGGATTTTAAGTTCGTTAGACACTACTGCTAGTTGTAGCCAATTAAAGGGATCAACTGGCGATAACGACAAACTATTGATTAAATTATTTCGACTTTGCTCAAGCAAATTGGTTTTTTGGGTGGGTGTTTGCTTTGTACTGGTATTGAGATATTTTAAATGAAAAAAAGCTTTATTCTGCCAGTAAACCGGATTGTTTTGCCATGATAATGCGTGATCTAGATGAGAGATACTATTTTGATAGACTTCTGTAGTAATGTTGTGTTGCGTTTGTTTATAGGCGGTCTCTGGATACAGTGCATACAAACTGCTTGCCATACGAGGTATGGCAAGCAGTAAGGTGGCGCCACAGAATAGTAAGCCAATTCCGGCAATCATGCGTTGATTATCAAGCGCTGCACTGTTTTTCATTAGGATTAACTGGTGTAATATTGTTTATAGCGACCATAGGAATAATAGTAACCTGAATCACCATAACCATACCGGCCATATTGCTCTAGATTCACTTTTTGTAACACAATTCCAGCGATGTTGTTATGCCCATCTTTAGATAAGGTATGGATTGCACTGCTGACTACGCGTTTTGGTGTTGAATCCCAGCTTAAAACGAATAATGTTTTATCGACTAAGCGACTTAATATGCGCGTATCTGAAACGGCCATAATCGGAGCCGAATCAAGGATAACAAGATCAAATTCTTCTCGTAATTGATCAATGATTGTTTTCATTCGCTGTGAGGCGAATAAATCACTTGGATTGATGTAGGTAGAATGGCCACGGGTTAAAATTTTCATCCCTGTTTGATCATCAGTCACCAAGACATCACTTATTTTTAATTCATGGTTCATTAGTAGGTCGGTTAAACCTAATTGTGTTTTATCAATGTCGAATATCTTTCCAATGGTAGGGCGTCGTAAATCACTGTCGACTAAAACTACTTTTTTTCCAGCCGATGCAGAATGGCGTGAAATTAGGCTGGCTAACGTTGATTTACCTTCGCCGGGTACAGAAGAGGTGATTAATACAGATTTAACAGCGGAATCTGGATTGAGTAATGAGAGCGATATTCGCAAGGTATTTAAGGCCTCAGCTAACGCAGATTGGGGCTTCTCAAGTAAATATTGATGTACAGGTATTTTCATTTCCATGACTTTAGGCACAATACCTAAGGTGGATAGATGAAAAAGCGCTTCAATTTGTTCTGGAGAGCGCACGCCAGGGTTAAGCATTTCTAAAACAAAGACTAAGAATACGGCAAAAAATATCGCCCCTAATATACTGACGGTAATCATTAAGTTTTTCTTAGGGAAGGATGCTCCCAAAGGTACCTCAGCATAAGAAATAACCCGAGCATCGGCTTGTTCTATTCCTTGAGTGGACGCAGTTTCTTTAAATCGCCCTAAGAAAGTTTCAAATAAGGCTTTGTTTGCAGTTGCTTCACGTTCTAGTGCATGTAATTCTACTTCTGCTTGGCTGTTACCTGTTGATTTAGAGGCCATTTGTTGTAAGCTATCTGCCAAAGAGCTTTCACGAGCCTTTGCAACATCTAAACTATGATGTAACCCCGCCGCAATTTTTTTAACTTCTAAGCTGATTTTAGCTTTTATGTCGCCTAATTCAGCTTGCATTTGAATCATTCGAGGATGTCTAGCACCGTATTCAACTAACATTTCAGAATATTTACGTTGAACTTCAGCTTCTTGACTGCGTAGAGATGAAATTAAACCAGAGTTTAAAACATCAGAGACGCTATCAATATCTTGTCCATTACGCGTAATAGATTCTACTTGTTGATATTTAGCTTCTGCTTCAGCACGTTGAGCTCTGGCAATAATTAATTGGCTATTAACTTCCGAGAGTTGTTGCTGGCTTAAGCCGGTACCTTTGCTGACTTCTAATAAGTCATGGGATTTTTTATAGCTTTCTACTGCACGCTCAGAAGATTCTAATTTTTGTTTTAAATCGCCAAGCTGATCATTTAGCCAATCAGTAGCTTTTTTAGTAGCATCAAATTTTGCTTGCATTTGACCAACAATATATTGATCAGCAACTTCATTACCTATTTTAGCGGCTAATTTTGGATCTTCTGCTTCTATGCTAATGTTAATAACTTGTGAGCGCTTAACTTGAGAAACGGTGACTTTACTTAAAAAGGCATTGGTTAAATTGGTTAGGTGCGTTTCAGCCTTTTCTTCTTCGCTACGGTTATCAATTTTAGTGCTGCCGATGCTTTCTTTCCAGCTTTGAGGAATTAAATTAGAAGGACTAAATTGGGAAAGGAAGCCAGGCTTTTTAAGTTTAGGATTAAACTCTTCGTATTGATCTAAATGGAGGTGTTCGATAATTTTCTTAGCCAATTCTCGAGATTTAATCACTTCCATTTCACCGATGACGGCGGTATCACCTTTTAAATTTCCCGACATGACTTCTTCGATATCAACTACTTTAGCTGAATTAATACCAATTAAAAGCTGTGTAGTCGCGGTATATCGAGGGACTAATTGATAAATAGTTAAAACAGCTAACACTGTAATTAAAAAAGTAACGCTGACTAATAAGCGTTTTCTTAACCATAACGTGTTGATAATACTGCTTAATGAAATTTCAGTATTATCTACTTGCTGAGACTCGTCTGCGAGTTGAGAGTTTTCTTTAGATTCGTACACGGTTTTCTCGTTGTTTTAAATGAATAGGGGGCTAAATATCAGTTAGCAATAAGTTATCAGTAGAGTAATTGGGTGAGTTGTGCTTAGAAAAAGCGTTCTTCAACGTGAATAACATCTCCTGGCATTACTTTTTCATCCATATTAAGGCGTAATTCTTGTTTCTTTGGATCTTTCATCCTAACGACCATAACATGATCTTCTTTGGCTCGGTAAGTAAATCCACCCGCTATCGCAACCGCATTAAGATAAGTCATGCCATCAACGTAAGGGTATGACTGGGGTTCTTTAACTTCACCTAATATATAAAAAGGTCTATAGTTTAAAACTTGTACGCTGACCCGAGGATTTAATAAATAATCGGGTTTTAATTTGTTAGCAATACTTTGTTCAACTTGCTTAACAGTGAGGTCTTTAGCGTTTATATCTCCAATTAAGGCAAGGGCAATTTGACCCGCGCCATTAATGGTGTATTCTCCTGACAATTCTTCTTGGTTAAATACGGTAATTTTTATTAAATCACCCGAGCCAAGTTGGTACTCTTCATTGATAGGTGAATTGATAGGTGATTTATTGGTTTCAACCTTATCTTTACTTTCTTCAGCGTGTACTTCAGTATTAAAAATGGCGGCTGAAAGGAATAGAGCTAAAATAATTTTGTTGCTATGTTGACTCATTTTTTCTCGCAGAGTAATCGATGATTTAATTAAAGAGTTAAGGTCCACACTAAATTGGTAATCTATGAACGAATTTTTCAGCCTTGTTTTATAGTGGGCATTGCGCATTAATGGTCTTATATTAATAAGCGTCTTAATTGTTGATTTGTATTCTAGCAAACTTAAGTTACAAAAGTTAGTCTTTTAGCGAATGATATGTTAGATAATTGTTAAAACATTATTCGTTTGGGTTATCTACTGTTCGTTTATTTGAGTTATCTGCTGTTCGTTTATAAGTGGCTTTAGTTACAAAGATTTTAATATTGAGTGCGTACATTAAGCATGACTAGGCTTTGATCATATCCATTGCCGATGTAATTGGTGGTACGGTTTTGCATGCTGTAGGATAGGTCAGTCGAAAGGTATCTATTTAAAAGGTATTTTACGCCAACATTGCCACTATATAAGCTGTCACTACGAACGCCCTGGGTAGATCCAGGCGCAACGCCATTGTAATCATTTTTGGTATAGGAGCCGCCTAGCATTAAATGTATGTTACGACGTAATTCATGGTCGACACCTAGGCTGATGCCTGTTGCAAGTAAGCCTGAAACGCCAGCTTGAGTGGTTTCATTAATGTCACGACTCACTTTACCGTCAAGCGTGGTTAATTTAGTGATTTGCCATTTCAAATCAATAAAACCGTTCATACCTGAAATCGGTTTTAATTTGGCGTCCACATAATTACGGGTTAAATAACCAATCGAAACATCCGCGGTCACTAAATCACTGACATCAAATGCCAAGCCGGTTAAGAAATTATAGCCGGTTGAGTTACGGTTATATGCGTTCATAGGATCAGCGCTACCATTAGTGTAAACAAGTTGATCATACTTGGCTTCTTTATACACAATCTTTAAAAAAGCTTCATAAGACGGTTGTATTTCATAAGAGACCCGTAACGAAGGCATAAACTCTTGATGGCTACGTGTGCTCATTAATAAAGTTGAGCCCGTCGCTGTTTTTACATCCTGATACGCATAATTAATAAAATTAAACGTAGGTAGCACGGTTACACGATTTATTTTGTGCTTGTACAAACCATCAAATGAGACGGTATTGTAAAAAGTAGGGCCAATGCCGTTTACTTGGTCTGGAGAGCCACGGCTTTCATGGAGATAGTTATAGCCGATGTTGCCTGTAAAGGAACTGTCTCTAACCACGTCTAACAGGCCGTTCATTGAGGTGTGCACATCGTTATAGTTGTTTTGATCAGGCAATGTAACGTATTGGGCTAAGTCAGTATCGAGTTTAAAGCCAAGTGCGTGCCTATTCCAGTTAGAGTTAATCGCTACACCGGGTTTAAAATGGGCAACATAACTCGAAGGTGTTGATTGTGCTTTACCGCTAGCTGTTATTTTGTCGCGATAAAAAATATTAGAGTTATACGCATTTTGAAACACAAAACTAGGAAGTAAGGTAAAGCTTCCTAAATGAGAGCCTTGTGGTAAATATTGCGAGGTCTGGCGGTCGTAATTACCTTTGTCAATGGCAATAGCTGAATCTATTGAGGGCAAGGTCAGGGCCAATGCTATTAAAATTTTCTTTTTGTACAAGCAGAAGATCCTATAAAAATAAAGATAATTTGGGTAGTTTACAGGAATAGTGTAAAACTTTTTATGGCCACTAAAAATTAAAAGTGATTAACGAGAATTAAACGATGATTTAATTATTATGGCTGAGTGTGGTGTTTGAAAAACTGGGTGTATAGAATTTAATAAAACAAATAACACTGTTTAAATGTTCACACTAGAGCACTGCTCTAGTGTGAATGACTATAATATATTAGGGACTAACTGGGCTTAAATCTGTTAAAGCTTTGGTGACATCTGCGAGTGTTGTTGCTATTGTGGCGTCTTTACTTGCGCCGACAGTTGCAACTGCAAGTAAGTTATCAAGTACGTTTTTTTGGCATCCAAGATCTGTTCCACAAGCAGCTTGTTGATCAGTAAGTGTTTGAAGCAAACCAGCTTTAAATACGTTGGCGTCAATTGCACCAGTAGAGGTCGTTGTGTTGCCAGTCACCTGAGGTAAAGCGGCGGCGGCAGCTACCGCAGCTTCTGTAGCTGTTGCTACTGACGAAGTAGGCGGAGTGAGGGCGGCATTAAGCGCGGCAACTGAAATTGCAAATGTCTTTGAAGGGTTTTGTGAAACCGCTGCGGCTGAAATAGCTTGTGCTGCGGTAGGTGCAGCCGCAATAGCTGCTGAAGTAATAGCAGCGGATTGTGCAGGTGCCGCTGCGATTGCTGCCGCGGTGATAGCTGCAGCTGCATCAGGTGCGGCAGTAATTGCTGCGGTTGTAATGGCAACGGCTGCATTAGGTGCGGCTAAAACAGCGGCACTAGTAATTGTGCTTGCTAAAGCAGGGTTTCCAATAATACTAGTCGTTACAATCGCAATTAAATCGTTAGGGTAAGTTGTCACAGCCGTTGTAATTAAGCTTGACGCATTAGCAGGTGCAACAATAATAGCCGCATTAGTATCAGAAGCAGTGCTTGCGTAGACTGCAAACGGTGAGCTTAAAGACGTCAGCAGAATACCTGCTTTTAATAAATTTCTGGTTGTATTCATGATTAAAGTTCTCGCTTGAGTTAGAGTTAATGATCAGTAAAAATTCAGTTGTACATCTCGAACATAAAATCATCAATTCTCACTGAATGATCGGTCTGTTAAGTAAGGTGCTTTGCATTTGTAGGTGTTGCCGAATAGAAGTCAACTATACGTGGCTGTTAATTTCTAGTCTATAGTTTCGATGACATTAAAATACAAACACAAACACAAGTCAATAAAAAACATTTTTAACCTTAGTTTTAATGATTATGATCGAGAGACTTCAATGTAAAGCCGGCTTTTTTGCTATTATAATTTTAAGCATTAAATCAATAGACTACCCTTTTACGCACCCCTATCTATGCAGTCACTCAGTCAGCAAACTTTAAATGAACTTACCTTACTTATTAAGCAGTGGGGGTATGACTTGGGTTTTCAGCAAGTCGGTATTACGGATACGGAGTTATCCAGTGCCGAAGACCATTTACAGCAATGGCTTGCTAAAGGCTTTCAGGGTGAAATGTCTTATATGTCAAAGCATGGTCTTAAGCGAAGTCGTCCAGAACTCTTGCATGAGGGGGTTGTGCGGGTTATTTCGGTAAGAATGGATTATCAAACGGAATCGGCTGCTATGATGACAAAGGTGTTACAGGATCAAACCTCTGCTTATATCTCTCGGTATGCCTTAGGGCGGGATTATCATAAGATGATGCGGAATCGCTTACAAAAATTAGCCGATAAAATTGAACGCGCACTAAGCCAGTTAATGCCAAATGATGATTTTGATTTAAGGATGCGAGGTTTTGTGGATAGTGCGCCTGTTTTAGAAAAAGCCTTAGCAGAAAAAGCCGGCTTAGGTTGGATCGGTAAACATTCTAATGTCATTAATCGTAAAGCGGGATCATGGTTTTTCTTAGGGGAGCTTTATATAGCGTTGCCTTTGCCCATTGATGAGGTAGCAACAAATCATTGCGGTGCTTGCGAGGCTTGTATTGATATTTGCCCCACTCAAGCTATCGTAGCGCCTTATCAAGTGGATGCCCGGCGCTGTGTTTCCTATTTAACCATAGAGTTGCAGGGCACTATCCCAGTGGAGTTTCGCCCCTTAATAGGGAATCGTATTTATGGTTGTGATGATTGTCAAATTATATGCCCATGGAATCGATTTGCTAAGTTGACAGCAGAGGCAGATTTTAATCCGCGCCAACAACTCAATACGTCGCAATTACTGGCCGTGTTTGCCTGGGATGAAGAGACTTTTTTAGTTAAAACCGAAGGCTCAGCCATTCGTCGAATTGGTTATGAGCGCTGGTTAAGAAATATTGCGGTAGCCTTAGGTAATGCGCCCACCTCTGATGAACTGATAACCGCCTTACGTGCTCGCCTTAATGGTGCCTCAGAACTGGTTACAGAGCATCTGCAATGGGCATTAGCTCAGCATCAATTATGAAGTTGGCATAAACAGGTGTCAGGAACAGGTGAAAGAAGCATTACTTAGGAAAGTTTTATAAACGCCAAAGTCCTTAAAACAAAAACTTCTCAAAAAAGCAGTCAGACCGTGCTTTAAGAGAAGTTATGTGTGCATATACACGCTATATAATAGTATTTATAGGGCTTCTTGAGGTGCCATAAAATATTTTTTAAAATAAGGCATAAAGCTAATGGTGGTGGGTATTGAGTAAAAGCAATAGATAGCCGCCGCTTCCCCCGTTGAAACCCCAAAAATCCATTGCGGCATAAATAAAGTAAATAAAGCCATGAGGCAGTGATAACTAGCAATCTTCCAATTGTTTTTCCAGAGATAGCCGCTGAGTGCTAGAGCAAACAGAGAGCCATGCGTTACAAAAGTCCCAAAGGCGCTAGAGATGTGGTAGCCAATATGGTATTTACCCATAAATAAACACGCCACCATGTTGCCGATAAAATTAGGGGTTAAATCGAACAGTTGCCACTCTTTGGGTAAGAAACTGCAAATCAAGAATGAAAAGCTTAAGCCAGTACCGATAATAGTGGCCTTTTTAAGAGCTAGTTTATCAGAAGAGTAAGTGGCCAGCGCTGGCATAATGGCGAATGCTTGCAAAGCAATATGATAGGTTGAAAGCTCACTTAAATAGGCGTTAAGTCCATAACCGCATTGATCTGCAACCGGATAGGCAAAATATTGAATCAGTTCCATGAGTGAAAAATGGAAGATGGCATAAGCCCTAGCCAGTCGTACCCAAAACGGTTCGGTCTTATCTAATAGAGTAATGCCTGAAGCGGCAAAGCCGATCACACCCAGTCCCAGCGACATATTCGCACTAAAGCACATAAATTCCACCCAAAAAATAGGCCATTATAATGAAAGTGGGCCTTGAATGACAATACGCATAATTTTGATACAAAATGGTGCGTGCTTGGAAGATATTGGTACGCTAATGTTAGGTTATTTAATTTTTAGATGTTAGTGGCGTTTTTTATTAAAAATATTTCAAATTTTAGGTAAAAAGCAACTGCTGCGCCTTAGATATAAATACTTTGTGTGACAATAATTAAGAGACTATCCGTTTGATGTATTTGGTATAAACAGTTTTAATGCGTCTATTTAGTAAGTTACATCTAGATTAGAGAAAACACATTAGGAATAATAAATTTGTTTTGTCATATAATTAATATATACTTTAAGTTAGGAGACAAAGTAATTTAACATTTATTTTGTGTTTCCTAAAAAAAGCAGTATAATTTATTTGAAGTAAAAGCTTTAAGTGAATAAAGCTTGTAATAAATAAGGTTTGTGTCAAAGCATTAATTAATAAATACAACATTATTCAATAATTAGTATTAGAGGGGTAAAGCAATATGAACAAAAGTAAACATGCCAGATATCATTTGTTAATAAGACTATCTTTGGTAGGTCTTGTTGCATTTTCAACAGGTGGTGCAATAGCGGCGGATGTAATTTCTCCGGTTGTTAATCCCGCTCTTAATCAAAACCAAAGAACCGCGCATGCTGATAGAAAAGCGGCTGCAAAGCATTTAAAATTAACCAATCTAAAACAAGCTCAAAAGAAATCAGACGACTGGGAAGCCGCCAATGGTTCACAGGGTTCTCATAAACATAATTTAGGGGGTAAGAAATGAGTCGACAACTAAGACGCTCTATTCAACAAGTACTGCTAGCCAGTACGGCGGTCGCCTTTACGGCGGGCGTATTTGCAGCGGTAGGTGTACAAGATCCACCGCCGGGCCCCGGTCAAGTCCCGGATTACTTTGGTATAACGCCTAACTATACTAATAGTCCTCAGCCTATACTCGTGCTTGTTTCAGGTGGAACGGGTACCGGTGCAGCGGCTACAACCTATGATTATACAAATGATGCCCCTACAAAAAACATTATGGATGTTCAAGGCGGAACGGGTTATGTTGTAGGTGACACGTTAACGCTAACCGGTGGTGCAACCAGTTGTACAGTAACGGTTAACAATGTGTTATCACCTAGTGGTAAAATAGCGCCTAATATAGACCCTATTACCGGTGTAACTACTCCGGGTGTGACTATTGCAGCAGGGACTTGTACTGGGTTTACTACACCGATTGCCGGTTCTGGTATTAGAAAATTTATTGATTCTTTATCAACCATCAATACACCTAATAACTTAGGTGAGCAAATTCCAGTAGCAGTGCCTGATACTACTACGTTTCCAGGTTCTGATTATTATGAAATTGCATTAACAACCTATAGTCAAAAATTAAATACTGATTTGCCGGCTACACCTTTACGTGGTTATAGACAGATCAATGTTGCGGGATCAAAGGCAGCGTCTAAAAATAACTATTTAGGCCCCATGATCATCGCGCAAAAAGATCGTCCTGTCCGTGTTAAATTGGTTAATCAGTTACCCACCGGTGCGGCGGGTAATTTACCTATTCCAGTTGATACGACTTATATGGGCTCAGATGGCCCTACCGATACCCATAACCGACATTCTATGCACTTTCACGGTGGTAATACACCGTGGATTAGTGATGGTACTCCCCGTCAATGGGTAAAACCTAAAGGTGAAGTTGGACCTAATAAAGGCGAATCAGTTCGTTACGTGCCCGATATGTGGTTTGACGCGGCAGGTAAAGTGGTCGCTTCAGGAGATGCGCGTTTAGCGAATCCAACGGCTAATGGCTTAAGTAATAATCCAGGCGACGGTTCCATTACATTTTTCTTTACCAACGAACAAAGTGCTCGTTTAATGTGGTATCACGATCACAGTGAGGGCACAACTCGCCTCAATGTATATAGTGGTATCGTTGCGCCGTATATCTTGCAAGATCCTACTGAGCAAGCGCTGGTTAATAATGGCACAATCCCTTCATTAGCGGATACTATTCCGTTAATTATTCAAGAAAAAACATTCGTACCGGATAATAAATATCCAGTGATGAACTTTTATGGTCCGTTTGCTTCTGCGTTAAACTCGTCGGATCCAACGTGGCGTTGGGGCACTAACAGTCCAGCGTCTACCTATAATGGTAATGGCGATCTTTGGGTACCTCATGTTTTTATGACTAACCAAAATCCGGGTACTGTAACAGGTGCTAATAACTTAGGGCGTTGGGATTATGGTCCATGGTTTTGGCCGCCATTTGCTAATTTGACAAATAATGCGATGCCTAACCCGTATTATGATCCTTTATGTGATACCACTATAAATTATTGTGAACCGTCTCAAATGCCAGGGGTGCCTAACGGCGCTTTAAAGTCGGTGTTAAGTAACGGTGTTGCAGGCGGGGTAATGGATAATCAAACTGGCTTAGTTACCGAGTCTCCAACCGGTACGCCAGAAGCCTTTAATGATACGCCGTTAGTGAATGGCACGGCTTATCCTTATATTAATGTCGATCCAAAGAAATATCGCTTACGTATTTTAAGTGCGGCAGATGATCGGATGTTAAACTTGTCATTGCTAGTGGCGGCAAGTAAAAATTCGGTAGATACTACGGCAGCGGGTAATGCCGGTACTCAAGATAACACTATATTATGTGATGGTACGACCGGGGTTAATCCGGCCGATTGTACTGAAGTAAAAATGGTACCCTTCAATACTATTCAAGATGCCATCACGCATTTCCCTGCTTGGTGGTATACGAAGCAAAAAGCCGGCACTACCTTTGATGGTCGTCCAGCCGGTGTATTTGATCCTGCGACACGCGGGCCTGAAATGGTTCAAATTGGAACGGATGGTGGTTTTATCTCTACGCCTGTAGAAATAAAAAATCAGCCTGTTAACTACGAATATAATCCTAAAAATATTCTGATTGGTAACGTTAAAGAACATGCTTTGTTGCTTGGCCCTGCTGAACGTGCCGATGTGGTCGTTGATTTTAGTAGCTTTGCTGGCTCAACCTTAATCTTGTTTAACGATGCACCGGCTCCAATGCCGGCTTGGGATTTACGTTTAGATTACTTGACCGGTGGGTATGATACAACCGATACGGGTGGCGCATTTTCAGTCGTGCCAGGTTATGGTCCCAATACGCGTACTTTGATGCAAATTCGAGTAGCAGCCACGTGTACCACTCCTACGTGTGGTGTTGCACCGTTGAATCGTACGCCTAATGCTTCTCGTCCCGTTGATGATGTAGATGCAACACATTTGGCGACGATAACGACGGCCGTGCAGACAGCCTTTAGAACCAGTCAAGAACCAATTATCGTACCTCAAAGTGTTTATAGTCAAACTTATGGCATCGGTTTTCTGGATGCTTTAGGGGCGGATTTATCAAGAATTAGTGATAACTGGTTAACGTATAACCCGATAACAGCTATTTTAGATCCAATAACAGGTAAGGCTACAGGTGATTTTTCTTTAGTTCCAACGCCTGTTACCTTAAATTTTGAACCCAAATCCATTATTGAAGATTGGACTACAAACTGGGGTCGTATGAATGCTTTATTAGGTGTAGAAATACCCCGAACCACTGCATCGACGCAGACCTCAATTCCAATGGCGTATGTTGATCCACCAACGGAAGTGGTTAAAATTACGCCCAATGACAATATGGTGCCTATCTCAGGAACTGCACCGGATGGTACGCAGTTGTGGAAGGTCACGCATAACGGGGTTGATTCACATTCTGTGCATTTCCATTTGTTCCACGTACAATTAGTTAACCGTGTAGGTTGGGATGGAGCGGTTTATCCACCTGAAGCTAATGAATTGGGATGGAAAGATACGGTGCGTATGAATCCGTTGTCAGACACAATTGTGGCTTTACGTCCCATGGAAATGACAAAATTACCGTTTAAGGTGCCCAACAGTCATCGATTGTTAGATCCACAGCAACCACTCAATGCGCCGTCAATGGGTTATAGTTTTGATCCACTGACTAACTTAGCGGTTTCTAATCTAAATCAATCAATCAATTTAGGTTGGGAGTATATCTGGCATTGTCATATCTTAGGTCATGAAGAAAATGACATGATGCGTGTTATCGCCGTTGCTAAACCACCTGAAGCGCCGATTAACTTAACGGCGACCACGGTTCCAACCGGTGTCACTTTAAATTGGACTGATAACTCAATTATTGCTAACTGGGTTCAGATTCAACGGTCTACATCACCTACGTTTGCAACCATAGATGCAAACTATAATGTATTAACGCCTGAGTGTACCAGCCAAACTGGTTGTGCTAGAACGTTTACTGATACAAAGGTAGGCGCCTTGGCTTCAGTCTATTACCGAATTGAATCGAACAATACAGTCGGTGGTGGTGATGGACAATTAGATGTGCCTAGATTAGTTGATGGTACTTATGGTAGTAACTTGCCTACAGAATTGGCATCGTTAACGCCAGGATATTCGGGTTACGCAAACGTAACAGCCAATTCAAATTGGACTACAGTATCGCGTTTATTTCAACCATTTGCAGTATTAACACCTAGTTCGTATACATTCCCAAATACATTAGTGGGTAATACGGCGCCATTATTTACGGCAACGTTAAGTAATACCGGTACTGGTTTGTTAAATATTTCGAGTATTACTTTGCCGACTGGGGCCTTTACAAAGGCTGCGGGTGGAACGTGTGGTACGACCTTGGTGGCTGGTGCAAGTTGTTCTATTGTCGTTCAGTTTAAGCCTACGGCAACAAGTGTGGGTACGGCAACCTTAACGGTTACTGATAACTCTCAAAATGTGGCCAATAGTACCCAAACCGTTCTGTTAACTGGAACGGGTATTCAGTTAAATGGTATTGCGTCGGTAACACCGAGTTCAATTACCTTCCCGGTCACGACTGTAGGTACAACAAGTCCTGTACAGTTAGTTAATGTGTCAAATACAGGGCCAGGTACCTTAACAATCAGTGGCACTACGGCATCTGCTTCGTTTGCAACGACTAGAACCGGGGTGGCGAGGCCTTGTGGTGCAACGGTTGCGGCAGGTGTAAGTTGTAATATTGGTGTGGTATTTGCGCCTACTTCGGTCCCTGCTGTTTCAGGTACCTTAGTGATTGCTGATAACTCTAATGGTGTGCCATCGACTCAAACGGTGACTTTGTCGGGTACTACGCCGATCGCTATAGCCAATGTGGTTCCAACGTCGTTAACGTTCCCTTCAACGGTTGTGGGAGGAAATAGTGCGACCCAAATAGTGGCGGTGTCAAATACCGGTACGGGACCTTTAGCGATATCGGGTATTACAGTCGCTGCACCGTTTGTAAGAGTGAATAATGCGATAACAGCTAGCTGTGGTACGACCTTAGCGGCTGGCGCAACTTGTAATATTGGTGTTAGATTTAGTCCAGTAGTGTCAGGTGTTGCATCAGGTAATTTGGTTATCGCTGATAATTCGGGTGGTACAGCAACTACGCAAACTGTATCGTTAACCGGTTCTACGCCATTACCTGGGGCAAGTTTATCGGCGACTTCGTTGACCTTCCCATCTACCGCGTTGAGTGTTGCATCTGCGACTCAAACGGTTGTGTTAACCAACACAGGTGGAAGTGCTTTAGCAATCGGCGGGATTACAGTTTCAGCGCCGTTTACTAGAGTCACTGCAGGTTTAACCAACAGTTGTGGTACAACGTTGGCGGCAGGTACAACTTGTAATATAGCAGTGGGTTATACGCCAACCGCAGTCGGTGCTGCTACTGGTACGTTAACTGTGACCGATAATGCTGGGGGTATTGCGAATACAGTGCAATCCGTAGCATTACAAGGGGTAGGTGTTTTTGCGGTTACTAATGACTTAGCGACAGCCACGGCAACGACAATTACTAATCAAACGGTAACGGTCGCTGTTAGGACGAATGACATACCAACTACCGGTACGGTTGCTATCGTGTCAAGTAGCTTTACTAATGGCGGTGCTACGGCAACGGCTTCAGTTGCTAATAATGCGGTGGTCTGGACCTTAACAGGAACGGGTGTTGGTGGTGCTACGCGTCAAGCCTTAAAACGCGGTACTTATACAGTGGTTTATTCATACACGGTTGGTACTACAACAGCACAAGCAACAGCTATCTTAATGGTAAATTAAGATAAGTGTTGAGTTAGGTTGCAGTATGTTTGCAACCTAACGACTTATGATGAAATAAGCCAACATCCTTTGGGGTGTTGGCTTTTTTTATGCCCGTTGGTTTGATAGGTTGTAGGGATTAAAAGAGCGTGGTGTCGGAATGAATCTGATCGGTGCTTCAGTTAATCAGAGCGGTCACGCAATGGATTTAATACGTGTTTTATGCAATCAGAGAAATCTCGAATGGAGTCATATACGTGCTTTATGCCATCAGAGACGTCTCGGATTGGGCTTTACTGGTATATCAAGTAAGCAGAGACGCCACGAATGGGGGTTTAGACGTAGATCAAGCCATCAGAGACGTCTCGAATGGAGTCATATAGGTGCTTTATGCAATCAGAGAGGTCTCGAATGGGGTTTTAGACGTAGATCAAGCAATCAGAGACGTCTCGAATGGAGTCATACAGGTGCTTTATGCAATCAGAGACGTCTCGAATGGGGTCATACAGGTGCTTTATGCCATCACAGTCGTCAAGAATTGAATGTTACGCGCCTTTAAATCGCTTAAAATAAATCAAGACGCGCTCGTTATTAAACGGTTAAAGGATAGTGTCGGCAATTAAAGCGCTTGATTACTCATTTGACGCAGTATCCAATTTTGGCGTTTAAGCACGTAGCTGGTGGGTTTGTCGGCTTTTAACTTAAGAGGGTTAGGTAAAGTTGCGGCCAACAGCGCCGCCTGTGCCCGAGAGAGTTGGTTGGCTGAGCAGTTAAAATAGCGTTGACTGGCGGCTTCAATGCCAAATAAATGATCACCAAATTCGGCTATATTAAGATAAACCGTTAATATGCGGTCTTTAGTCCAGAATAATTCAATCAAAATCGTAAACCAGGCTTCTAGGCCTTTTCTGATAAAACTTTTAGAGGGAATTAAAAACAGATTTTTTGCTACCTGTTGGGTAATGGTGCTGGCGCCTCTAAGCGCTTGCCCGCCGTTAAGAGAGGCATTAAGCGCAAGTTTAATCGCGTGTAAGTCAAAACCTAAATGGTGGTAGAAGAGTTGATCTTCTGAAGCAATCACTGCCGCTGAGGCTGTTTTTGCCATACGATTAGCACTGACCCACTGATAATCAATGGCTTGATAACGGTGTTTATCGACCAAATCTTCATAATGCCTATACAGCATAAAACTACTGGTGGGGGCGGGTAGTAAACCTAAGGCCAGTACACTTATAATTGAAGCGGAAAAGAAAAAGAACAGGCCTCGATAAAACAATTGACGAATAGACCGGCGGGTAGGGCTGATTTTGGGTGAGTATCGGGAAGTCTTGCTCAAAATAGTGTCTGTCTAAAAGTAAAAAGTTTGGAGGTAATCCGTTAAGCCTGTCGGCTTTTAGTATATGATAAAGCCTAGAAGAGTCGCGGTATATTAAATATTTTTAAGGTGTAAGCGTTTAATGGCAGTTTCAAAATTAACAACAACTCAACATCAAGTGGATGCGGCTGGCTTAACCTATGTCTATCCTGTTATTTCTAGGCGTATGGGTGGTTTATCGGTAGGGATTAATTTTAATATTAATAATGCCTGCAATTGGCGGTGTATTTATTGTCAGGTACCTGATTTAAAGCTAGGAGCGGCGCCAGAGATTGATTTAGTCTTATTGGAAGCTGAATTGCGCTACTTTCTCAATGATGTGTTATATGGTAGTTTTTATAAGCGTTTTGGGGTTGATCCTACTCAGCAGGAGATTAAGGACATTGCGATAGCCGGCAATGGTGAACCCACCAGTTTAAAGGCCTTTCCTGCGGCGGTGGCGTTAATTGGGCGGGTGGCCACAGAATTGGGTGTGTTTCCAAAGTGTCCCTTTGTATTGATTACCAATGGCAGTTTGATACACCAGCAGAGAGTCCAGGCCGGTTTGCGGTGCATGGCTACCTATGGGGGGGAAGTGTGGTTTAAATTAGATAGTGCGACCGAAGCGGGTAGGGCACGTATTAATCATACCGCGCAATCGTGTGAGGCCAGTATCAATAATTTATTAATATCGGCTCAATGTTGTCAGACAAAAATTCAAACCTGTTTAGTGGATGATGATAATCAGGGTTTATCGGTAGCTGAGCAGGATGCCTTTTTGGCGGTGTTAAGTAAAATTAAGGCGGCGGGCAGTCCAGTAAGAGATATTTTGTTGTACACCTTAGCGCGGCCCTCATTACAGCCAGAAGCCAGTCATATAAAACCTTTAGCCCTTGATAAGCTAGAAGATTTTGCGGGTAAAATGCAAGCGGTAGGCTTTAGTGTCAGAGTGCATAGTTAAGACTTAATTATGTTTTTGTGTTTTTAGCTTGTTAAATAAAGGTGGGCTAGGTATAATTACTTGTTGATTAAAATGCGAATGTGGCGAAATTGGTAGACGCGCTGGATTTAGGTTCCAGTAGGTAGCCCTGTGAGAGTTCGAGTCTCTCCATTCGCACCACCCTATTCTACAAAGTAGAACGAAATCTCGTTCTATCTTCAGTTCTAGTTAGTCCGAAATTCGGTATTCATACAATTCTTCTATAAATCTATGTGAGGTAAAGCAATGCAAGTTTCTGTTGAAAAAACATCAGAATTAAGCAGAAAAATGACTGTTATCGTGCCTGAAACGGTTGTCCAAGAAAAAATGGCTGAGCGTTTAAAATCATTAGCACGTGATGTTAAAATCGATGGCTTTCGCCCAGGTAAAGTGCCTCAGCATGTCGTTAAAAAAATGTATGGTGAGCGTGTTCGTGGTGAAATCGCTAATGATTTAATTAAAGACACCTACTACGATGCTTTACAAGATCAAGATTTAAAACCCGCTGGCTTTCCCCATATTGAATCATTAGAAGATACTGACGGTTTTAAATATACAGCTATATTTGAAGTGTATCCCGAGATTGTTTTAGACGGTGTTAATCAATTAGACGTGGTTAAGCCTGTTTCAACGGTTAGCGACGCCGATGTCGATAGCATGATTGAAAAATTAAGAACTCAAAAACAAACCTGGCAAATCGCTGAGCGTCCTGCTCAAGACCAAGATAATGTCGTGATTAGTTTCTCTGGTACCTCAGAAGGTGAAAACTTCACCGACGGTCAAGTGGATGACTTTAGTGTTGTACTAGGCGCTAAAAGAATGATTACGGGCTTTGAAGATAATCTATTAGGTCTTTCAGCGGGCGAATCAAAAACCTTTAATTTAGATTTTCCTGAAGATTACGGCAGCGAACAATTAGCCGGTAAAACCGCAGAATTTATCGTCACAGTGGCTAAAGTTGAAGAGCCTGTGTTAGCGGTTATTGATGAAGAATTTGTAAAAGCCTACGGCGTTGAAGATGGTAGTGTTGATTCTTTCCGTGCTGATGTTAGAAATAATATGGAAAGAGAGTTAGAACTGGCTTTAAAAGCAAGGTTCAAAAACTCAGTAATGGATGCCTTATACGAGAAGATTCAATTGGTTGTGCCCAATACATTGGTCGATTCTGAAGTCGAAACCATGATGAAGCCTTACATTGAAAACGCTAAAAGACAAAAAATTAAGCCGGATGATTTAAACCTACCCAGAGATGCTTTTGAAGATCAAGCTAAGCGTCGTGTGGCTTTAGGTTTAATCTTAGGTGAAATTATCCAAAAAAATACTATTCAATTAGATGCGAATAAAGTACGCTCTACGATCGAGGACATGGCTAAGAGTTATGAACGTCCTGAAGATGTAATTGCTTGGTATTATTCAGATGAAACGCGTTTGAATGATGTTCAACAAATGGTATTAGAAGATCAAGTTGTTGAATGGTTAGTTGCTAAAGCAAAAGTATCTGAAGAAACGGTCGCTTTTGGTGATGTTATGGATAAGCAACAACGGTAAGGTAATTTAAATGTATAAACAGCATGTAATGAATCAAGCAAGAGCTTTAGAAGCGGCCGGCGGTTTAGTACCCATCGTTATCGAACAAACTGCTAGAGGTGAGCGTTCTTTTGATATCTATTCAAGACTATTAAAAGAGCGGGTTATTTTTTTAGTGGGTCAAGTTGAAGATTACATGGCTAATTTAGTGGTGGCGCAGTTGCTTTTTTTGGAATCAGAAAATCCAGATAAAGATATTCATCTCTATATTAATTCACCCGGTGGTTCTGTCACGGCGGGTATGTCAATCTATGACACCATGCAGTTTATTAAACCTGACGTAAGTACGCTTTGTATTGGTCAAGCGGCCAGTATGGGAGCCTTGCTATTAACCGGTGGCGCTAAAGATAAGCGTTATTGCTTGCCGCATTCAAGAATGATGATTCATCAGCCTTTAGGTGGTTTTCAGGGCCAGGCGTCTGATTTTGACATTCATGCTAGAGAAATCTTATTGATAAGAGATAAACTAAATAAAGTGCTCTCTTTTCATACCGGTCAGCCTTTAGAAAAAGTCCAACTCGATACCGATAGAGACAATTTCTTAAGTGCGGAGGATGCCGTCAGTTATGGATTAATTGACAAGGTGTTAACGTCAAGAGCAATAGGTTCTGATCTATAAAGCGTAGAAAAGTTTGCGGAGGCTGATATATGAGTAATGATAAGCACGGTAAAGACAGTGAAAAACTGCTTTACTGTTCCTTTTGCGGCAAAAGCCAGCATGAAGTTAAAAAGTTAATTGCTGGGCCTTCAGTGTATGTCTGTGATGAATGCGTTGAATTGTGTAATGATATTATCAAAGATGAAGTAGAAGACGACAGTGAAGTGTCTTTTAGTGGTGATAAATTACCCAAGCCAAAAGAGATTAAAGAAGAATTAGATGGTTATGTCATTGGACAAGATCGTGCTAAAAAGATCTTGGCGGTTGCAGTTTATAACCATTATAAGCGCTTACGCAGTAAGTCTAAAAATGACTCCGTTGAATTAGCTAAAAGTAATATTTTATTAATTGGACCCACGGGTTCAGGTAAAACATTACTGGCTGAAACCTTAGCGCGTTTATTGGATGTGCCTTTCACCATTGCAGATGCGACTACCTTAACCGAAGCCGGTTATGTGGGCGAGGATGTTGAAAATATCATTCAAAAAATATTACAGAAATGTGATTACGACGTTGAAAAAGCCGAGACGGGCATTGTTTACATTGACGAAATTGATAAGATTTCTAGAAAATCAGATAATCCATCGATTACCCGTGATGTGTCAGGTGAAGGCGTTCAGCAAGCCTTGCTGAAGTTGATTGAAGGCACCATTGCTTCTGTACCGCCGCAAGGTGGACGCAAGCATCCACAAGGTGAATTTTTACAGGTTAATACTGCAAATATTTTATTTATTGTGGGTGGCGCGTTTGCGGGTTTAGATAAGGTAATTAAAGCCCGCTCTGAAAAAGGTGGCATTGGCTTTTCTGCGGATGTAAAAACCAAAGATGATTCTAAAAATATTGGGCAATTATTTGCTGAAGTTGAATCCGATGATTTAATTAAGTATGGTTTGATTCCTGAATTTGTAGGGCGTTTGCCGATTATTGCAACCCTTGAAGAGTTAGATGAAGCGGCATTAGTGCAAATATTGACTGAGCCTAAAAATGCACTGACCAAGCAATATAAACATTTGTTTGATATGGAAGGTGCAGAGCTTGAATTTAGACCTGAGTCTTTAATCGCGATTGCGCGTAAAGCCATGGAAAGAAAAACCGGGGCGCGTGGCTTAAGAACGATTGTTGAAAATATATTGCTTAATACCATGTATGAACTGCCTTCAGCAGACAACATTACTAAAGTAGTGATTGAAGAGAGTGTTGTACTCGGTCAATCAGAGCCTATTCTGGTGTATGAAACCGAAAAGAAAAAGCTCGCGGCTGATTCTTAAGTAAGATCATGATCAATTCTGTCTTTAATAGGCGGAATTGATCCATTTCTATACGCTATGCTTTTAAGGTGTGTTGTTTATTATCATAATCAGCGCTAACTAAGCGCACTGTGTGAAACGTTTAATAATTCCCCCGCTTTCATTAGGTTGAAAGACCGTCAAAGCTTTGAACACCTCTTAATTAGTTAATCTAGCTTAAAAAATTTCACATATTTGTATTATTTGAGCACTATCTATTATGTTTTTTTTTGATAAGTGGTAAATTACAACTCAGATGCTTGCTATTTTAATTAGCGCCCCCATAATCCACTAATCCAAAAAAAATGTTAAAGGTTCCGTTATGGAAACGCACACTATGAAAAAGTCGCAAAAAAAAGATAATTTAATCCCCGTGTTACCATTGAGGGATGTGGTGGTGTATCCACACATGGTTATTCCGTTATTTGTCGGTAGGGGGCGTTCAATTGACGCTTTAGATGCGGCGATGAAAGAAAATAAGCAGGTTTTGCTGATTGCTCAAAAAGAAGCGGAAGTGGATGAGCCTGAATTTACTGATTTATATGAAGTCGGAACTTTAGCCAATATTCTACAATTATTAAAGTTACCTGATGGCACCGTCAAGGTACTGGTGGAGGGGAGTGAGCGCAGTCGGGTATTAGGTTATCAAGAAACGGGCACTTTTTTTTCAGCGATTGTTGAAAAGGTTGAAGATGAAATTAATTTGTCACCTAAGAGTCTAGATGTTTTACAACGAACGGTGATTAATTCCTTTGATCAATACGTTAAATTAAACAGTAAGATTCCGCCCGAAGTGCTTAATGCCTTGTCAGGTATTGATGATCCTAGTCGCTTAGCCGATACCATGGCGGCTCATATGGCCTTAAAAGTCAGTGATAAGCAAATCATCCTGGAATCTGCGGATGTTGAAAAACGTTTAGAAGATTTAATGGCCTTAATGGAAGGTGAGGTTGATTTACTCGAAATGGAGAAAAAGATTCGAGTTCGCGTCAAACAGCAGATGGAAAAGAATCAAAGGGAATATTATTTAAATGAACAAATTAAGGCGATTCAAAAAGAGTTGGGTGATTTGGATGAGGCGCCCAATGAAATTGAAGAGTTAGAAAAGAAAATTGCTAATGCAGGCATGTCAAAAGAAGCCAAAACTAAGGCCGATGCCGAGTTAAATAAGCTTAAGTTAATGCCGGCTATGTCAGCTGAAGCAACGGTGGTGCGTAATTATATCGATTGGATGATTAATGTGCCTTGGAAGAAAAAAACCAAGGTAAGACATGATCTTAAAATTGCAGAGCAAGTATTAGAAGCAGAGCATTACGGTTTAGATAAGGTTAAAGAACGTATTCTTGAATATTTAGCAGTACAGCAACGGGTTAAACAATTAAAAGGGCCTATCTTATGCCTGGTAGGGCCTCCAGGGGTGGGTAAAACCTCTCTAGGTGAGTCGATTGCCAGAGCGACTAATCGTACTTATGTGCGAATGGCTTTAGGGGGTGTTAGGGATGAGGCTGAAATTCGGGGGCATAGACGGACCTATATTGGTTCAATGCCGGGTAAGATCTTACAAAGTTTAGCGAAAGTTAAAACTAGAAATCCGATGTTTTTGTTGGATGAGATTGATAAGATGGCGGCCGATTTTAGGGGTGATCCTGCTTCAGCTTTATTGGAAGTGTTGGACCCTGAACAAAATCATACTTTTTCAGATCATTATTTAGAAGTCGATTTTGATTTGTCGGATGTTATGTTTGTGGCGACTGCCAACACTATGAATATTCCGTCTGCATTGCTGGATAGAATGGAAGTGATTCGTTTAGCCGGTTATACCGAAGACGAAAAAATTAATATTGCAATTCGATACTTAATACCTAAGCAAATTAAAAATAATGGGCTTGAGGCGCATGAGATTGAAATTACTGAAATTGCGGTACGCGATATGATTCGGTATTACTCAAGAGAAGCGGGTGTGCGTAATCTGGAGCGCGATGTTTCAAAAATTTGTCGTAAAGTCGTAAAAAGCTTGTTGCTTAAAGCAACGGAGGGGCGTGCGACCATAACGCCTGAAAACTTGGGTGATTATTTGGGGGTTAGACGTTTTAATTACGGCCTCGCAGAAGAGCAAGATCAAGTTGGTCAGGTGACCGGTTTGGCCTGGACGGAAGTCGGTGGTGAGTTGTTGACGATTGAAACGGCCGTTATTCCTGGTAAAGGTAAGCATTCAGCGACGGGCAAGTTGGGTGACGTCATGAAGGAATCAATTGAGGCAGCGATGACGGTGGTCAGAAGCCGCTCTGCGGTGTTGGGAATTGATAATGATGTTTTTCAAAATAATGATATTCATATCCATGTGCCTGAAGGGGCAACCCCTAAGGATGGGCCAAGTGCCGGTATTGGTATGTGTACTGCCATTATTTCAGCCTTAACTAAAATTCCGGTTCGCGCTAATGTGGCGATGACCGGCGAAATTACCTTAAGAGGTGAAGTATTGCCGATTGGTGGTTTAAAAGAAAAGTTATTGGCTGCGCATCGAGGTGGAATCACAACGGTATTAATTCCGGCTGATAATGAAAAAGATTTGATAGAGATACCTGAAAATATCAAACAAAATTTAGATATTAGACCGGTGCATTGGATTGATGAAGTGCTTTCGGTGGCATTGCAGTATATGCCGATCCCTCTTGAAAAGATGGTTGAGGGTGAGCAAGTGATAGCGGATGCCGAAAGCGCTAAGCCTAAACAATCTGGACGAATGGCTCATTAAATAGTTTGTTCTTTAAGAGTCTCTAGCCGCAATACCGCAAAAATAGCGGCCTAGAGGTTTATAAAGCTTGACACTATGTAACACCTATTGATATAAATACACGTGTTTCTTTGTTGTTAAGCATTGCAAATAATAAGGTACATAGGGGTTTTACATAATACACATAATAAAAATGACTTCCTTAGGGGGAACAATGAATAAATCTGAACTTATTGACGCTATTGCAGAATCGTCTGGTTTGACTAAAGTAGATGCTGGGCGTGCTTTAGATGGTTTTCTTGGTGCAGTAACTGGCGCCTTAAGTAAAGGGGATTCTGTTGCCTTAGTGGGCTTTGGTACTTATTCTGTAAAAGAACGGGCAGAGCGTAAAGGTCGTAATCCTCAGTCAGGCGAAGAAATTACTATTAAAGCAGCAAAAATTCCTTCATTTAAAGCTGGTAAATCTTTAAAAGATGCTGTAAACTAACTTTTCTTTGATGAGCTTGTTTAAGACAACTCAGAAAATAAAAAAGATCATTTTAGCTTTACTTTTTATTTAGAACTGTTTATAATGATCTTTTAGTCGGGTGCTTAGCTCAGCTGGGAGAGCATCGCCCTTACAAGGCGAGGGTCGGGGGTTCGAACCCCTCAGCACCCACCAGACTTTGGAGTGGTAGTTCAGTTGGTTAGAATACCGGCCTGTCACGCCGGTGGTCGCGGGTTCGAGCCCCGTCCACTCCGCCAAATTAAAAAGCCCCGAACCAAACGGTTCGGGGTTTTTTTTTGCTTCGTAAATTGATTCATTAGGGCTGAGCTATGCTAACCAAAATTAGAGAAAAATCTCAAGGTACCCTTGCATGGGTAATCTTGACATTAATTTGTGTGCCTTTTGCTTTATGGGGCATTAATAACTATTTGGATACAGGCGGTGAAGCACCGGTTGCATCTGTAGGTGATAAGGATTTTTATCAAAAAGATGTTAATAAGGCTTACGAACAATATAGTCAAAATCTTCAAGGCATGGGGATTGATGAGCAAACTTTAAAAGCTCAAGCCTTACAAAAATTGATTAAAGATGAAGTATTATTACAATACGTTCATGCAGAAGGCTTGGTTTCAACTGATAATGAAGCACGTGATTTCGTTAAAGCACTCCCTTACTTTCAAGTAGAGGGAAAGTTTAGTGACAAGCAATATAAAGCGTTATTAGCGTCCCAAAAAATATCCTCAACAGAATTTATTAATCGCATCAAGAATGCGTTAACCATGGAGCAGTTTCAACACAGTACGGTTGATAGCAGTTTTGCGACTCCGTATGATGTTGAAGGCTTTTTTAAGATTCAAAATCAACAACGTGATGTTGAGATGATAACAGTTCCTGTTCAAACCGTTGTTGAACAACCAACCGATGAAGAGGTTTCAGCTTATTACCAGCAACATCAGGATGCGTATCAAACACCTGAGCAAGTGTCAGTCGATTATGTTGAATTGGTGCTTGAAGACTTAGTCAAAAAAGTGGTGGTCACTGATGAAAAACTAAAAGCTTTTTATGACGAACAAAAAGATCAGTATACGACCCCAGAGCGTAGAAAGATTAGTCATATCTTGATCGCTATTAATGATAAAACCACTGAAAAAGCAGCCTTAGAAAAAGCTTTAAAAGCCAAGCAAGATTTAGTAACTAAGGATTTTTCTGCTGTAGCGGCTGAAGTCTCTGATGATAAGTTAACCGCTAAAAAAGGTGGTGACCTAGGATTGTTTAATCTAGGTGCAATGGAAAAAGCCTTTGAGGACAGTGCGAGTTCATTAAAATTAGGTGAAGTTTCTAATCCTGTTAAATCAGCCTTTGGTTATCATTTAATAAAAGTAACCGAATTAGTACCGGGTAATATTAGATCATTTGAAAGTGCTAAAGACGATGTTAATAAAGCCTATCAAAAAGCTCAAGCTGAAAACGCTTTTTATGAAGCGGGTGAGCGTTTAACTGAATTAAGTTATGAGCATCCAGATAATCTACAAACGGTCTCAGAAACGTTAGGCCTTAAAGTTCAAAAAACAGCTTTATTTACTAAAGATAAAGGTGAGGGCGTTGCTGCTGATGAGAAGATTCGTAATGCAGCGTTTTCTGAAGAAGTATTGCAAGGTAATAACAGTGCGCCTATTGAACAATCAGGTGAGCGTTTAGTCGTTGTTAGGCTTTTAGAGCATAAAACAGCCGCTAAAAAAGAACTGGCTGAGGTTAAGCCGGCAATCGTTGCTGTCATATTAAAAGACAAAGCACAGCGTTTTGCGGTTGAAAAAGCAAAACAACTTAAAGACAGCTTAGAAGCGGGTAAAGCCATTGATGCGGTAGCGGCTGAAAATAAATTAGCGGTTAAAACTGAAAAAGCATTGGTTCGAGGTAAAAGTAAATTACCTGAAGCGTTAAGTGAGGCCATTTTTAAAGCGGCTAAACCTGTTGGCGATAAAGCTAATATCTTTGTCATAGGCTTACCTTCTGGTGAGCAAATGGTCGTTAGCTTATCAAAAGTAGTACCCGGTGTTATGAGTGAAGAAGATAAAAAGCAAATGGATTTAGCTAAGAAAAATATAGCAAATGCGCTAGGTCAAACTGAATTTAATCAAGTATTAAATAGTTTGCAAACTGAAGCAGATGTGGAAGTGATTAGAAAGCCTCAAGCTCAATAACACTCAATCCATAACAAATAAAAAAGGGAGCTGATAGCTCCCTTTTTTTTATCCATTAATTCTGTTTTTTTGTTGTTACAATAAGCATTCTGACGAGTTAAAACTCTTGTATCAACCTAGCGAATACCTCTTAATCATCTATGTCTAATTTTTTTATGCAATTGATTGTCCTGTTGATTTTAATGGGTTGTGATGCAACACAATTAAATAATCCTTATACAGACAATGAAGGGACGCAATCAGTTTTATATCAATCTTTTTCAGAGCGTCCAAAGCACTTAGATCCAGCCACGGCTTATAGTGAAAACGAATATGCTTTTATTGCGCAGATTTATGAGCCACCTTTTCAGTATCATTATTTAAAGAGACCTTATCAATTAACACCTTTAACGGCAAGTCGTATGCCGCAAGTGAATTATTTAGATAGCCAAGGTAAACTCTTAGATCAAAATGTTCCTGATAATCAGATTGCTTACACCGATTATGTGATTGATCTGCAATCTGGCATTAAATTTCAGCCTCATCCTGCCTTAGCTAAAAATGACCAAGGTGACTATCGTTATCATCATCTGACAGGCACACAAATACAGTCGGTTAAAACTCTCAGTGATTTTGAATATACCGGCTCACGTGAGTTAACGGCGGAAGATTATGTTTATCAAATAAAACGCTTAGGGCATCCTAAAATACAGTCTCCGATTGCAGAGATGATGAAAAACTATATTGTTGGTTTCGATGAGTTTTCGAAGCAGATGGCGCCTTTGTCAAAAACAGCCATTAAAGATCAATCAATAGCTGGTGTAGAGGCGGTGAGTCGTTATCAATATCGTATTCGTATTAAAGGTAAATATCCGCAGTTTATTTATTGGTTGGCCATGCCCTTCTTTTCTGCGATGCCTTGGGAGGCCGATGCCTTTTATGAGCAAGCGGGTTTAGCGAATAAAAATATTACCTTGGATTGGTATCCTTTAGGAACCGGACCTTATCTCTTGGCAGAAAATAATCCAAATCGGCGCATGATCTTACTTAAAAACCCAAACTTTCATTCCGAGACGTATCCGTCAGAAGGCGAGGTGGGCGATAAAGAATTAGGTTTATGGGTCGATGCAGGAAAAAAATTGCCCTTTATTGATAAAGTCGTGTTTATGCTAGAAAAAGAAACGATTCCTTATTGGACTAAGTTTTTACAAGGTTATTATGATGCCTCGGGTATTGCGTCGGATAGTTTTGATCAGGCTATACAATTCACCGGTAGTGGTGGCGTGGCCTTAACGGATTCAATGCAAGAAAAAGGTATTAAATTACAGACCTTAGTTGAAGCTTCTGTTTTTTATATGGGCTTTAATATGCTTGATCCTACGGTAGGTGGCGACAGTGAGCGGGCCAGAAAGTTACGTCAAGCCATTGCTATTGCCGTTGATTACGAAGAATTTATTTCTATCTTTAGAAATGGCCGGGGTGTTGTGGCACAGGGTGTTGTACCGCCAGGTATTTTTGGTTATACCGAAGGCAAGGCAGGTATTAATCCGTATAACTATGATTGGGTCGGTGATGCCGCGCAACGTAAGAAGATTGAAGACGCACGACAATTAATGGTTGAGGCGGGTTACCCGAATGGCGTTGATCCCAATACTCATGAGTCCTTGATTTTGTATTTTGATACCGCTTCTGTGAGTGTGGATGATCGACCGTTGATGAATTGGTATCGAAAGCAGTTTGAAAAACTAGGTATTAAGTTAGTGATTCGAGGTACTGATTACAATCGCTTTCAAGAAAAGATGCGTGGAGGTAACGAGCAAATTTTTGTTTGGGGTTGGAATGCAGATTATCCTGATCCAGAAAATCTGTTTTTCTTATTGTACGGCCCTAATGCTAAGGTTAAATATGGTGGAGAGAATGCGGTTAATTATCAGAATCCAGCTTTTGATCGCCTGTTTGAGCAGATGCGTAATATGGATAATAATGAGCAACGTTATCAGCTTATTCAACAATTACAAGAAGTGGTGCGCCATGATGCGCCGTGGATTTTTGGTCTGCATCCCAAGAGTTTTTCTCTGTATCACAGTTGGTATACCAATCTAAAACCTAATTTAATGGCGAATAATCGACTTAAATATATGCGTATTAATGCAACAGAAAGAACTGAAAAGATTAAGGCCTGGAATCATCCACAATGGATGCCGGTATTAATTGCGTTATTGCTGTTTGTCGTTTTATTAATCCCTGCTGTTATGGCTTATCGCCGTCGTGCTAAGGAGATTTTACAATGATTCATTATATTATTCGGCGTTTTTTGTATGCTTTCCCTTTATTAATGGGCGTCAATATTTTGACTTTTGTGTTGTTTTTTATTGTTAACACGCCCGATGATATGGCGCGGATGCAATTGGGGCAAAAACATGTCACTGAGCAATCGATTGCCAATTGGAAGCAACAACATGGTTATGATGTGCCGTTATTATGGAATGACAAAGTAGCTGGGGAAGAAAAAATCACCCAAACTATTTTTTATCAGAAATCGGTAGGGTTGTTTATGTTTCGTTTTGGGGTGTCTGATAGTGGTAGAAATATCGGTGCTGATATTCAAGAAAGAATGTGGCCCAGTTTAGCCTTAGCCTTGCCGACTTTAGTGGTGGGATTGATCGTTGATGTGACTTTTGCCTTGATGATGGTGCTCTTTAGAGGTGGCTATTTAGAAAAATTAGGTTTGGTTTTGTGTGTAGTCTTGATGTCTATTTCCTCCTTGTTTTATATTATAGGCGGACAGTTTTTGGTCGCTAAGGTGTTAAAGTTGGTGCCTATATCAGGCTATGAAGATGGCTTTTATGCGCTTAAGTTTTTGATATTACCGGTTTTGATTGGGGTATTCTCGGGGGTAGGTTCTGGAGTGCGTTGGTATAGAACTTTATTTTTAGAAGAAGTTGAAAAAGATTATGTCAGAACCGCTCGCGCTAAGGGCCTGACGGAGACTCAAACATTATTTAGACATGTGTTGCGAAATGCCATGATTCCGATTTTAACAGGTGTTGTTGTTATTTTGCCGTTGTTATTTATGGGAAGTTTAATTATGGAATCGTTCTTTAGTATTCCAGGTTTGGGTAGTTATACGATTGATGCGATTAATAGCCAAGATTTTGCAATTGTAAGAGCCATGGTGTTTTTAGGTTCGGTGTTATATGTGTTTGGTTTATTGTTGACGGATATTTCTTATACTTTAGTAGATCCCCGAGTGAGGTTGTCCTAATGGTTATTTTATGGACGGACGCGCTTATCTTTATGTTGGTCTTTGGCGTGGGGGCTTTGGCAATTTATATGCGTCGCCAAGAGTCTATTCAAAGACCGTTAAGGAAAATAGCGCAAAGCTCCGTGGGTATGGGGTCTTTAGTAGTGCTGGTTTTTTTTGTGTTGATCGGCTTGCTAGATTCTATACATTTTAAGCCTACTGATGGCAGTAGCACCGAAATCATTAGTTGTTTAGATGCCTGGGCGACGCCTTTAAGGGTGCATGGAGAAAAAACGTATTCAGCGCCGTTAGCCGTGACCTTATACAGTAAAGAAATAACTGTTTTAGAGGGTGGGGCGACCCAATGGGATTATCCGCGTTTAGTATTTGGTGGTAGTCATTTACGCTATCCAGAAGCGAGACGTCTAACCGATGTCATTAAAAAAACGATCGATGGTTTTGCAAGAGGTTCGGCGTTGATTGGCTTACCCATCTTATTGTACTTAGGTTGGTGGTATAAAATACGCAGTCCAAAAGTAGGGCAGTCTTCATTGTCTACCAGCACTAAAGCGGTGTTAGTCGTACTATTTTCTATTGTTTCGTTGAGTTATACATTCATTCATTTATCTGGCTTTTATCACGTCTTAGGAACGGACAAGGTGGGGGAGGATGTTTTTTATCAAGCGATTAAGAGTATTCGGACCGGATTAGTATTAGGAACGCTAACAACGCTGATTATGTTGCCCTTAGCTATCGTTTTTGGCATTCTAGCGGGCTTTTTTAGAGGTTGGTTAGATGATGTCATTCAATATATTTATACGACGTTAAATTCGATCCCTAGTGTCTTGTTAATTGCTGCGTCCATTCTAATGGTTCAAGTGTATATGACCAATCATGAGCAGGCTTTTAGTAGCGTCATTGTCCGAGCGGATATGCGTTTGTTATTTTTGTGTTTGATCTTGGGTGTTACTAATTGGACCGGTTTATGTCGTTTATTGAGAGCCGAGACACTTAAGTTACGTGAAATGGAATATGTGCAAGCGGCGCAGGCTTTAGGTGTCAAACAGGGCATGATTTTAATCCGGCATATATTACCGAATGTGATGCATTTGGTTTTGATCTCAGTGGTGCTTGATTTTAGTTCTTTAGTGTTGGCAGAGGCGGTATTATCTTATATTAACATTGGTGTTGATCCTACCACCTACAGTTGGGGAAATATGATTAATGGGGCACGCCTTGAAATGGCAAGGGAACCCCTTGTTTGGTGGTCTTTGTCAGCAGCCTTTGTCTTTATGTTTACACTCGTATTGGCCGCCAATTTGTTTGCTGATACCGTACAAGATGCCTTTGATCCAAGACGCAGTGCGGATTAATTTATATTAAGTTGGCATTTAAAAGAATCAAATTTAGTGGCGGTTATAAAGTAGATGAAAAATTGCAACGTATTGATTTAAAATATTGTGATGGTAACATCAGTAAATAATCTAGCCGTGTAAACGTTTTAAGAATCGTAAAAATTAACGACCAGATGACTTTTGGGTTTTATTTATAAATAAAAGCTGGTATCATAGACAATCTGAGTTGGATGCTGTGTAGAGCAGCGGGTTAATAATATAGATTTAGGGAGAAACCATGCTTATATTGACACGTCGAGTCGGGGAAACTTTAATGATCGGTGACGAGGTGACTGTCACAGTTCTTGGAGTGAAAGGAAATCAAGTGCGTATAGGTGTTAATGCACCCAAAGATGTATCGGTGCATAGGGAAGAAATTTACGAAAGAATCAAAAAAGAACAAGCAGGTTCTTCGGATTCTGAAGAGTAAAAAAGTTTCAGGAGGGATGGCCGAGAGGCTGAAGGCGCTCCCCTGCTAAGGGAGTATGGGCTTTATCTCCCATCGAGGGTTCGAACCCCTCTCTCTCCGCCATTTTAAAAAGTTAGTTTTTAGTAAAATAAAAGTTGACAAAGCAGTACAAAGAAAAGATAATAAGCGGCTCAATAAGGCGCCCGTAGCTCAGCTGGATAGAGTAATCGGCTACGAACCGATCGGTCGGGAGTTCGAATCTCTCCGGGCGCACCATTGAAGTTAAAGATTATTCCCCTGTAGCTCAGTCGGTAGAGCGGATGACTGTTAATCATTAGGTCGGCGGTTCGAGCCCGTCCGGGGGAGCCAAATAAAAGGAAGCCTTGCATGTTGTGTGTAAGGCTTTTTTTATGCCTTATGCGCTCGTAGCTCAGCTGGATAGAGTAATCGGCTTCGAACCGATCGGTCGGGGGTTCGAATCCCTCCGGGCGCACCAATATTAAAAGAAAGCCTTACATGTATGTGTAGGGCTTTTTTTATGTCTGTTAGAAATTTCTTTTGAATGTCATTTAACGTCTTTGACGCGGTGTTTCGAAATGGTCATTTTTATCCGCAACGCTTGTGCCCTTGATTTCTATGGTCTCTGGGGCAACGTTGCGGATTTTGGGGAGGGGCTGGAGAAAATAAAAGGCAATCTCAGATACTTCGGCATCTTTTTCGACTCTACAGACACCGTGCTGTGGAGTCTGGGAAGGTGCTGGAGTGTTACCCCTTATTTTTTTCGTTTTTATTTTTGATTTCGGGTTATCTTATGTCAACGATTATTTTCTGTTAATCAACCTTGTATATTTACCAGTAGATATCTTTTATCATTTTGTTAGTTATATGATTTTTTATATACATATTCTAGATATGTTATTAACTTTGAATGTTGTAAATAACATAAACCGATTAACGGACATCCAATAAAACGCTATTATTACGGCAGGAAGGACAAGAAGATTCTTTAACTACTTTTTTTATAAATAATTTAATTTAGGAATATATCATGTATGCACATCGAACTATTCAGAAGCTTAGTAATTTACACGTGCAATTTGATCTACCGCTCGAATTTGCTGGATGCACAGAAGCCGAAATTATCGTGTTACCTCTAGTGGCGTCTTCGGCTAAAGTGACAACTTGGGAAGAGCGCGTATTAGCTGTCGCCGGCACATTAGGTGACGACTTCCCCGATCATATTGATGACTCTGATCTCGGCGAAGATGCGCCTAGAGATTCATTTTAACACGAGTTATGGCATTTGATAAATAGTCGCTGTATTCTATCAAATTATAAGATGTTAGCTATATCTACCACCGGAAAAACTCGCATCACTATCTGTCTTGATGATGTACTTGCTGAATTTAAAGAGCGTGAGCGGATTCTCTGCTCTGCGTCAGTCCGGTCTTGTAAAGCATCACTAAACACTAACGATCAGCCGGATAACTTTCTAAGATAATTTGCCACGCTTGTTGAGCCGTTTCAGCATAGCGAATAAGTTGTAGGTCAGTGGCGTTAATACAACCTTCTTCTACTAGCATTTCAAAGTTAATGAATCGCTTCCAATAGGTTTCACCTAATAGGATGATAGGGATAGGTTTGATTTTTCCAGTTTGAATTAAGGTTAGGGCTTCAAATAGTTCATCTAGTGTACCAAAGCCACCCGGAAAGGCAACCAAAGCAACCGCTCTCATTAAAAAGTGCATCTTACGAATGGCAAAGTAATGAAATTGAAAACAGAGTTCAGGGCTGATATAGGGGTTTGGTTTTTGCTCACCGGGTAATACGATATTTAAACCGATACTTTTACCTTTCATATCGGCCGCCCCTCTATTAGCCGCTTCCATAATACCTGGGCCACCGCCTGTGACTACCGTTAAGGTGTTTTTGGGGTATTCTTTGCTTTCAGTAATGAGTTGACCTAATCGCCGCGCTTCATCGTAATAATGACTTTTTTTAAATAAGCGTTCAACCGTTTTAAGCTTAGAAGCAAGATCGGTATTGTTAGGGTCTAAATCAAACGCTTTCTTAGCGTGCTCAACTTTTTGGCGTGCTGTTTCTTGATCACAAAGTCGAGCACTGCCAAAGATAACCACCGTTGATTTTATGTTATGTTCTAATTGAATCAGTTCTGGTTTTAACAGTTCAAGTTGTAAACGTACCGAACGTAATTCGTCACGCATCATAAAATCAAAGTCATCATACGCTAAGCGATAAGATGGGGAATGGCTTTGAGGTGTTCCATAATCGTAAGACACGCTGGTTACAGCATCTTGCTCAGCAGAAGGGAAGCGACTCTCTCTGGGCATCGAAGGTTTTTTGGGCACGGTATTAAATAAGGGTGATTAAAGCGTTTAATTATCGGATATACCTGCCGGAAGAGGTAGTTATTTTTATCCCATTTGACAATCGATTTAATTCAGATATTTTGTATAAATAATAACGATACAATGGAGTTTGATAATGACACGATATCATGGTTTGGGGATATTTATTTTAATGCTGGTTGCTAGTCAAGCAGGTGCTTACGGTGTCGGTGATAATAGTCGTAGTGGGAGTGTTAATACCTGTTCCAAACCGCGATTTACAGATTTTGTTCCCGCCGATAAGGCAGAAGTAGCACCTGGTTCTAGTTTTTCTTTTAAAGCGTCAGGAAATACGCATCCAGAAACCATTAAGGTTACGGTCAAAGGTGTACCTGCAACGATTGAAGTAGGTCCTCATACCGCTGGTACCGCTGTTACTGTTCACGGTACAATCCCAGCCGAATTTAAAGATACCTATGTCAAAATCCTTATTGATGCCCAAAGCAATTGTAAAGGTTCAGGCGGATGGTTATTAAAAATAACACCTTAAGGTTCTATAGTTTTTATAGTCATTAAGACTTAAAGAGTTCGATTATTAAATGATGTATCCGTAGCAGTCGTTTAGTTTAATGTCCTATTAAGAAGTTTGTTTTCAAACCTTATAAAAACACTATTTGAAAGTAGTGCGGGATACAATGAAATCATAATGATTGGAAACCAGCGTAAATGCATCGTCATTAATAATCCTAGATGAAATAACACGCCAATAACAAGGCTCAACCTACGGGTGTGTGGGTTGAGCAGTAATAAGGGAAATAACAGTTCCCAGTCTCTGATAAACCAAGTGAGCCCTGCCAATGCTGATTTTATTAAAGGAAGGTCCATTAGAAGCCAGCCATTCCAGCGTGAATATTCTGGGTGAATTAACACATATTGCATAACAGTTCCATCCTCCCAGCCTTCGCTATGAAACTTAACCCAGCCTGAGACAAAATAAACAAGGGCAATTTGAAACTGTATCAAACGTAAAGGCCAAACACTCACCCGTTCTGGCTTTTTTTGTAAATAGGCGTCCACTGACCAGCAATTTCCACAGGATGAGAGCATTAAATAAAAGCACATCATTTTAAGGATGGCATCATCCCCATCCATTATTAACGGATTTCGATTCCACAAAGAGACCCATATCAGCCAAGTGATCAAGGTGTTGTAACGACTCTGCCAACCTATCATCATTAAAAAGGCGGTGATTACGCCTAAGCCAACAAAGAGATACGCCAGTGTGTTTTGGTTCCATGGGGCATTGATAAAAAAAACCGACCAACTCCCACCATTTTGATTGGCAATTTGTTGAATATCCTTAAGCCAAGCTAAACGACTAAACTGGCTTTCTACATAAGGTAAAAGAGATAAGAAATAACCACAGGATAAGCCGCCGAATAAAATTCTTAAGACTGCATATTGTCTGGCATCAATTAATGTAAACCAGAGTGTATTCCATGCTTTTAGCATTAATGAGTATCCCAAAGAATTTTGTCTGAACGGTAACCGGCTTTGGGGAGGTCTTTAAGATCAGGGTACAGTTCAAATTGATGAACCACTAATTTTGCGGGCGCAATAGGATTCAGTTCGTTGAGTGGGTGCGATTGATAATACTGGGTAAAAGCTTGTAACAAATTAGGATCATTTAAGTTGATTAAGGTTTCCGTTAAACGATAGTCTCGACTCGTATTGCTAAAAACGGCAAATGATTTAAAACTATTCTTCAGATTATTAAATAAAATAGGACCTTTACAGGTGATTGCGCCAGATCGAAGCTTATCAAGGTTAAGTTCATTACATACCGATAAATATTGATGAAACTTGGGGCTTTGAGGTGCAAAAAAATCCCAGTATTGTTGTGAGCCAGTGACATCAATAACCTGTGTTAGTAAATGAGAGCCCCAACTCTCTTCAGGAAAACTGAGCCATTTAAACAACTGAGCTTCTATAGTCGATTGATCACTTTCTTCTGCAATCATCCCTCCAAAGCTGTGTGGTAAAGTCCACCAGAAAATAGCGCTCATCTGTAACAGGCAAAGAAGAGGTAGACCTATTTTTTTTATATTAGCTAACATTACCGTAGATGGATTAAATTTTTCTGTATGGTAATACATCCAAAGCCATCAATAAACACAGATCTCGAATTTATTTTTATCGAGGTGTGTGTGCTAGTTTGTGAGGTTGTATTATTTTTCTGTAGCCAATGGTTAGCACCCCGTCAATTGCTTTTATAGAAAATGCTTGTATAACTTTATAACCACAAAGGGTGGGGCATTAAGTTTATGTTAAGGGAGATTGATTATGAACAGTCATCAAAAAAGTGTGTTGGTCTGGGATCCGATAGTTCGAATTTTTCATTGGTCTTTAGTGGTTAGTTTTACAGTGGCTTATTTAACCGGTGAAGAAAAGAATGAGTTGCATATTTTTATGGGTTATATGGTCTTAGGCCTGATTATCTTTAGGGTGATATGGGGGTTTATTGGTAGTAAACATGCACTTTTTGAGAATTTTTTGACATCTTCCCCTAAGGTTTTTGGTTATTTAAAAAGTCTATTTAGTAACAAGCCCAAACATTATTTAGGACATAATCCGCTTGGTGGATGGATGGTTATCGCTCTGTTAATGATGTTATTTGCAGTGACCTTTAGCGGTCTTAAAGTGTATGCTCTCAAAGAAGGTGAAGGCCCCTTATCTATGAAAATTGAACAATTAAGTCCTATTTCAACGGCTTATGCAAAAGAAGATGAAATGCAAAGATTGGTCGCAGAACGAGATGAGGTGGGTGAAGATTATTGGACAGAGTTTCATGAATCCTCAACTAATATTATGTTAATTTTGATTGGATTACATCTCGTTGGGGTTGTGGTTTCCAGTAAAGTTCATAAAGAGAATTTAGTAAAAGCCATGTTAACTGGAAAGAAGACAATTCAACGGTAAAGCTGGTTATATTTGAGGGCTTGCCCGTTAAATAATCAGGATCAGGTATGGTCAAGGATCTCATCACTTAACTATTTAAACTGGTTTTTAAATAATGAATAACATTTTAAAATTAGTGCCTTTTCTTGTGTTTTAACATAATCATCTATAAACTAGGCCCTAGTTAAGGTGCTTAATATTAAATCATACTATATAAATTTAGGGTTGATAAGTGCTTTAACAGGTTAAATCGAACAAAAAACTTTTCACTTTTCACTTGTTATGGGCTTTATCTGTATGAAAAAAATAATTAATCTTATGTTATTAGGTTCTTTAGCACTGAGTGCTAATGTAGCCTTTGCTGACTGTGCCGCACTACCCAACTTTGCACAGTTTAAAACTGCTTTGACTGCTGCGCGGACAGCAAGTAATGGTGGTTTTAATTTAGATATGTGGGGGACCGTTGTCGATAGAGATGGTATTGTTTGTCATATTGTTTTTACGGGTCTTACCCGAGCTGATCAATGGCCGGGTAGTCGAGTAATCTCTGCTCAAAAAGCCAACACGGCTAATGCATTTAGTTTACCAGGCCTTGCTTTATCAACCGCCAATTTATATTCAGCAGTACAACCTGGTGGCAGTTTATTCGGCTTACAAGAAAGTAATCCTGTTGACACGGCAGCTGCCTATAAAGGGCCTTCATCTGCTTATGGACTGTATCATGATCCTTTAATCGGTAAGAAAATTGGTGGTGTCAATGTATTTGGCGGTGGCTTACCTTTATACAATAGTAATCATGTGTTAGTGGGCGCTATTGGTGTCAGTGGTGATTCGTCTTGTGCAGATCATAATATTGCATGGCGTACTCGAAATGCTCTTACATTAGATTATGTGCCTGGTGGCGTCAGTGGTGATCCTGCACATAAAGATGGTATTGTTTATGATATTACTGAGCAACCTGGTCAGTTGGCGGGTGTCAGTGCGAGTGGTTGGGGACATCCTGATTGTACGGGAGATGCAACTCTACCCGCTATAGCTGCAGCCTTACCTGCAACAAGATAAGATTTTTACCGCATTAAATTACGCGGTGAATTAGAGTATTTTAAAAAAGCCTTACTTTCTTAAGTAAGGTTTTTTTATGTCTAAATAATAGCCTTAAAGCCTTAATAGCGAAAAGTGCTTATTTAATAGGGATGAATGAGGGTGTAATAAATAAATACTTGGATATTGCAAATATATCAGTGTATATTTGCAAAAACTAAAGTAATGTTACATTTTAAAGTTGCAGAAATGGAAAGCAATTGACCATTTTTGCAAGTTAACCCCCTCCTATTTAATAAACACTCTTAGATAATCGCATGGATATAATTAAAAAGACGTGGTATTTTCGAACAGTTAGAGCCCGTATTACCTTCTCTTTTGCTGTTTTATTATTAATGGTGCACTTACTTGCATTACTTATTATGGACACTGTTTTGTCTTATAGTAATGAGGTGTTACCCCTTAATGTAGAGAGTTCGCTAGGGGGCGAATGGCTTAATAAATCTTTTCAAGAATTTTTAAAGTCATTAAGTCACTGGCATAATCTGGTTTTAATTTTTGGAAGTATTTCTTTTACCTGCGCGTTGTTTGTTAGTGCTTGGATTGCAAAGGGAGTTGCCCAGCCTATTCGTGTACTTGTTGATTACGCTAAATCGATCCAATACGGTGATTATTCAAAGCAATTGACCCTCAATCGAGGCGATGAGATGGGGCAATTGGGGGACGTGCTTCAAACCATGAGTGACAGCATTGCTAAGAGAGAGTCAAAGTTAAATGAGTTGGTTAATTATGATGCTTTAACAGGTTTGCCTAATCGTAATTTATTTCAGGATCGCTTAGATCAAGCGATAAAAGTCGCCAAGCGTGGTGGTTATCCTATGGCGGTGATGATTATGGACTTAAACCGTTTTAAGGAGGTCAATGATATTTTAGGGCATTCTTATGGCGATCTCTTATTAAAAGAAGTGGCTAAGCGGTTACAAACTATTGTGTTACGAGAATATGATACGGTGGCGCGATTAGGGGGCGATGAGTTTGTTTTGTTGTTAGCGACCAATATGGAAGGTGCTAAAATTGTGGCCAATAAATTATTAAGTGTGATTGATCAATCTATCGAACTTCAGGGACAAGAAGTGATTGTAACGGCAAGTATTGGTATTTCATGTTTTCCAGAACATACGGCTAAACCTAAAGAGTTATTACAGTATGCCGAATTAGCGATGTATTCGGCCAAAAATAGTCATACCGGTTTTGCTTTGTTTGATAGTGTGCATAACGCCCAAGACCAACAATATTTATCCTTATTAGCAGAACTGCGTAGAGCAGTGCTTAATAATGAATTAGTGTTGTATTACCAGCCTAAATTAGAGTTATCCACGGGTAAAATAAGTCACGCAGAAGCATTGGTGCGTTGGATACATCCCGAAAGAGGGTTAGTACCTCCGATGGAGTTTATTCCTTTTGCTGAGAATACCGGCTTTATAAGAACCATCACTCTTTGGGTGATTGAGCGGTCGTTGCGTCAACAAAAAGAATTGCAAGCCGCCGGTGTGGCTTTAATCGTATCCATTAATATCTCTGCTCAAGATTTATTTATTCCTAAGTTTCCTACTTTATTTGCAGAATTACTTGAGAAATATGATATCGCTGCGGAGTATTTAGTTTTAGAAATTACCGAAAGCGCCATCATGTCGGATTTACAAAGTGCGTTAGGGATATTGAATGAGATTTATGATATGGGCTTAAGGTTGTCTATTGATGATTTTGGTACCGGTTATTCATCGTTAGCGTATTTAAAAAAACTACCTGTGTCTGAGTTAAAGATTGATCGGTCATTTATCAAGAATATGGAAACAGATCGTGATGATAATATGATCGTGCATTCAACCATTGATTTAGCCCATAACATGGGCTTAAAAGTCGTGGCCGAAGGGGTTGAAAATGCGGCCACCTGGAGTGGCTTAGAAGAGTTGGGTTGTGACTTCTTACAAGGATATGCCATTAGTCCACCGGTACCCTTACCGACCTTTTTAAATTGGGTAAAAGAGTCGCCTTGGCAATTAAATCAAGTGGCTTAACCAAACTAATCTAATCAGACTGATTTAAAATCACTAACCTTTTAAAGTTAACAGCTTCTAAAATTCAGTGACTTGATGTTACACAAGTCACTGAGCTTTAAAAAAGGACTGACTGTTAAGGTGTTATCTTAGGTGGCTGAGGCTATTGGTTTTAAGTTACGCTTCATCAGTTTGCTTAAGCAACTTAAACCACTTAAGCATTACTTTCAGCTTGTAACAGTTTTAAACTCTCTTCAACCCCTGCCGCTTCCGTTAAACCTGCCACGTTCTTTTTGGTAAAGAAGCCATCAAAGTCTCCAAAGCGCTGTACGTATTCAACAATTAAAGAAGAATGCTCAGACGCGCTAGAAAAAATCTGTTTTAAGCCTTCGTCTTTTGAACCAATCACATCTAACAAAAAGTCTTTGCCATTGGAGCGAATCGCATCGACGACATAATCAATATTTGAAACGCCGTTCGTATCACCGTCAGCTACAATCAATGCAATATGATGCAAACGCGGCCCATAGTTCCGCACAAAGTTTTCAGTGGGTGAGGGTAAGCCGATCAAGTGATTTACAAAATAAGGGTTATTAGCCGCAGTAAATACTTTAGCCGGGCTGAGTTGTTCATTAGAATAATGAATACTCTTGGTCACATTCGTTGAAGAGTTTTGACTTTCAATATCATAAGAACCCCAGTAGTAATAACTGGACACGGTTAAATATTCAAGAATAGCCACTTCTCTATTTTGACTATAAACACGCGTTGCTAAATGATCAATCGGTAAAATTAACCGATCCAATTGTAAGTTTTTTTGAATCGCTTTGGCGCTTAAATAGGCCTGATTAACATCATTTAGAATAATACTGTTACCCAACGCATACACTCGAATATGGTGTTCGGGTCTTTCCCAATAGCCTACAATATTATGGGTATAAGGCGAGGGCTTAACAATAGCCATGTTGCCTGGTAATTCAAGCTTGCGAATTTGGTCTTGGTTAAAGAAACGCACTTCACGTGACTTTTGTACTTCTACTACTTCATGTAAATTGGTGACTCTAAATATTTCACCCATGTAACGCGAGTTGGGTTTATGAGCACCAATGGGGTAGACCTCATTTAAGCTACGAAAAATGCCATGGGTATTTGGGTTTCTAACTTCCCGAACTAAAATATCCGGAGAGTTCATGTCAATACGTAAGACATGAGTCCAATAAGATTCTGATTCTAAGGTTACTAAATAATGGTAAGGCGTCATTAAAGCCAGTTCGCTGACATAACTGACCGAGCAACCAGATTCTACATTAATAATGAGAGCATCAATTTGATGAATCATATCGGTTAAGCCGATACGATCGCGCTCCTCTAATAATTTAAATAGATATTCATTAAACCACGCTGAGTTGGTTTTGTCGCCTTGGATAGGATGAGTAAGAGAGTTTATTGTCATGGTGTGTTACGTGTTTTAATAAAATTTAATGAGTTAAAAGCAAGCGCTATGCCAATCTTTAATGACTTGTTTTTATTATAATAGGTTTTTCACGATATTTAAGAAATGCACAATTTCAAGGCGTAAATAATTTGTCATGCTATATCTTGGTGCTAAGAAAAATTTTACAGGCTGGATAAGCCTCGTCTCGCTTATAATAGTCGCTGAGGAAATACATCTATAGATTTACAGACTTTTGTTCTTCACTTATTATGGCACCGTTATTGCTTTTGCTAAGCATCGTTATGGCTTTTTTAACAGTATAGTCTGGCAAGTTTTGGTCGTAGAGCTGTCACTTGTTAGAGAAATTTGTTTAACCCACTTATAAAAAGTTGGTATTTTTATAAGCTTATATGTATCCCCTTAATGACAAAACTAAGCGATTACTTTGATTATCAAGTTGACTCCGAAAACGTTCGTTATATGGAAGTTTCCATTAAAGGAATGACGTTACTCAGAATACCGGGGGCTAATAAAGGCACGGCCTTTACCTTGCAAGAACGGATAGATTTAGATTTAGATGGTTTATTGCCACCCGTTATTGCCGATCTTGAGCAGCAAGTAGGGCGTCTGTATTCAAGTTATCAAAAACTTCATAATGATATTGCTAAGTATCAATTTTTAAGAGCCATTCAAGAACGCTCTGTGGTGTTGTTTTTTGCGTTATTAGAACGGCATTTAGAAGAAATGGTGCCGATCGTTTATACGCCCACGATTGGTTTAGCGGTGCAACAATTTAGTTCGTTATACCGAACAGCGAGAGGTGTGACCTTATCACCCGAAAATATTGATCGGGTCGAAACGATCATGCAGAAGTATCCGCTCTATGATGTGCGTATGATTGTGGTGACCGATGCCTCTGCTATTTTAGGGATTGGTGATCAAGGCATGGGTGGCTTATCAATTTGTATTGGAAAATTGGCTTTGTATACGGTCGGAGGTGGCTTGTGTCCATTTCAAAGTTTACCCATTAATTTAGATGTGGGTACCAATCGAAAAGAATTATTAGATGATCCGCATTATTTAGGAGTCAGAGCTAAGCGTTTAGAAAAGGCAGCCTATTTTGACCTAGTGGATAAATTTGTTCATGCCGTGAAGATAACTTGGCCTAAAGCGATTATTCAATGGGAAGATTTTACCAAAGATGTGGCTTTTGACGTGTTAACCCGTTATCGCGATAAAGTACCGTGTTTTAATGATGATATTCAAGGGACGGGCGCAATGGCTTTGGCCGGCTTATTATCCGCGTGTCATAAAAAGTCTGAAAGCTTACTGGATCAAGTAGTGGTTGTGGTGGGGGCTGGAGCCGGTGGTATTGGCGTTGCGAGTATTATTAGAGCGGGTATGTTAAATGCGGGTTTAACGGAGCAAGCTGTTAAGCAACACATCTTCGTGGTCGATGTAAATGGCTTAATCCTTGAGGAAGACGGTTTAGATTATTATAAATTGCCTTTTGCACAGCCTAAGACTATTTATGAAACGTGGTCCTTAGCCGCAGACACACCGACCTTGCTGGAAGTGGTGCAAAACTTAAAACCCAATGTACTGATTGGCTTGTCCGGTGCAACCGGAATATTTTCTCAAACGATTGTTGAGACTCTGTCGGCGTATCATGAAACGCCGGTTATTTTTCCGTTATCAAATCCTAATGCAAATTGTGAAGCCACACCTGAGGATATTATTCGTTGGTCAAAAGGTCGGGCTTTAGTGGCAACGGGCAGTCCTTTTCCTGATGTGGAATATGACAATAAGCGCTACCAGATTAGACAAGGCAATAATGCCTTTATCTTTCCGGGCTTAGGGTTGGCGGCGGTGATTGGTGAATGCCAACAAATTAGTGATGGCATGATCTTAGAATCTGCGTATGCTTTGGCTGATTATATTCAAGAACATGAAAGCGAAGGCTATATGTATCCGCCTATTAAGGATTTAAAAAAGATTAGTGTCTTTGTAGCCACGCGAGTCTTGATGAGAGCATTGGAAGACGGTTCTGCGACGCGTGCTGATTTTAAAGGCCAAGACCTTGTCAAATTAGTGGAAGCTAATCTCTGGAAAGCTGAATACTTACCCTGTCGTTATGTGGGAGACTCTGACGCGCATTAACGCGTCATTGGCTAGGAGATCTATACCATGATAACAAGAACAACCATCGTAATACTTGGGGTGTTCTTGTTGCCCTGCTTTATAGCGTCTGGGGTATTTGCTGAAACAGTCACCCCTTCAGAGTCTGTCATTTTAACGTTAAAAGCAGCGATCAACCAAGCCTTAGTGGGTAACCCAGGGCTTGGAGAAATTAAGGCGAGAGCTAATGCCTTAGCCACACTCCCCGAACAAGCGGGCGCCTTGCCCGATCCTAATGTCAATGTGGGCTTACTGAATGTGCCCACTCAAAATTTTAATTTACAGCAAGAAGATATGACCATGCTCGAACTGGGTGTGAGTCAAACCTTTCCTTTTCCGGGTAAACGATCCTTACGAGAGAAAATTGCTGAACATGAAGCCATGGCATCAGCCGAATCGGTTGAAGAAGCGCAGTTACGTTTAGTGCAAGCGGTTAAGCAACGGTGGTGGCAATTATTTTATCAAGACCGAGCTTTAAATGTATTAACCGAAGCAGGCACCTTCTTTCAAACCTTGATTGATGCCGCACAAGTTCGCTACAAAGTCGGTAAAGGCACGCAGTCAGATGTGATCTTAGCGCAACTGGAGTTATCTAAACTTAAAAGTGAGCAATTAGATTTATTAGCGATTAAAGCCTCTGAAGCAGCTCAATTTAATGCCTTATTAGATCAAGCCATTGATAAACCGCTACGTTTGCCCGGGGATGCCGCTGTCGCCTTACCGAGTTTAGAGTTGTCGGCTTTACAAGATAAATCCTTACATTCTCGGCCTTTATTTGCTCAGCACGAGAAGATGTTGGCGGCCGCAAAAGCTAAAGTTGAGTTAGCGGAGAAAGATTTTTACCCCGACTTTACCGTCTCAGGGGGCTATGCGTTTCGTCAAAATACCATGATGGGACAAACTCGAAGTGATTTTGCCAGTGTGCAGTTAAGTATGAATGTGCCACTGTACGCCAATCATAAACAAGCCAAAGCCGTGGATCAACGTCAAAGTGAATTTCTTCAAGAAAAGTACTCGGCTTTGGATGAGCATCACAAAATACAAGCCGAGATCGCGGTTAATCTTGCTGAATATCAGCAAAACAAAGCCAAGTTAACGCTTTTGGAACATGAAATTATTCCCCAAACTCAACAAGCGGTCGATGTGCTGTTTGCCAGTTATCAAGTCAATCAAGTTGGCTTTGCTGAATTATTGCGGGCGCAATTAAGTTTCTTTCAATATCAAACCCAATATTGGCAGACGTTAACCACCAGTCAGCAAATATTAGCCAAGTTGTCCGCCGAAGTGGGAGAAGAATTGAGTCATGATTAAAGTATTCAGTATTATTTTATTGGTGATGATGGGCGTGGGTGCCGGTTATTGGTTTGGACAACACCACCCAGAGCAGAAGGCACTGGATACAGCGTCGGTTACGCCCGTTAAAAAGCCTTTGTTTTATCGGCATCCGATGAATCCACAAGTGACCTCGGAGGTGCCCGCTAAAGATGAAATGGGCATGGATTATATTGCTGTCTTTGCTGAGACAGTCTCAGCACCCGAACAACAAAAGCCTCCAGCAGGGCAAGTGCAATTAAGTCCGGAAAAGATTCAAAAGTTAGGTGTTAAAACAGCGCTGGTAACTGAGCGCTCTTTACAAAGAACCTTGCGGATATTAGGCACTATTCAAGTGGATGAAAGTAAGATTTATACGGTTGCGCTTAAATTTGAGGGATGGATTCAAAAGTTAGCCGTTAATACTACCGGGCAGTCCGTTAAAATGGGGCAAGCGTTATTTGAGGTATACAGTCCTGAATTATTCATCTCTCAACAAGAATATTTAGTGGCACGAAAGGGCGTTAAAGCCTTAAGTAAGGGCAGTGCGCAAGCCTTAAAAACCGCGACGGATTTAACGGACAATGCCTTGCAACGCTTACGTTATTGGTCTATTGATCCGACCCAAATTAAACGCTTAGAAACGGCTGAAAAGCCTTTAGAGACCTTACCGATCTTGTCACCGGTGAATGGTGTGGTGTTAGAAAAAATGGCGCAAGAGGGGCAACGCTTTATGCCCGGAGACGCGTTATTTCGATTAGCCGATTTAAGGACGGTGTGGTTAGTCGCTGAGGTGTTTGAATTAGATCTGGCCGGTGTTAAAGTTGGACAATCCGTAAAAGTTGCTATTAATGCTTATCCAGAGCAGTCGTTTACCGGACGAGTGAACTTTATTTATCCCACGGTAACGTCAGAAACCCGTACCATTAAAATCAGGGTGGCTTTAGCAAATGCCGGTGGTTTATTAAAGCCGGGCTTATATGGTTCGGTCATTTTAGACACCCATCCACAGCAGGCACAAGGGCTTGCAGTGCCTGATTCGGCGGTGATTGATGGTGGCATTCATCAACATGTCTTATTAAGTTTAGGAGTCGGGCGCTTTGAACCGCGTTTAGTTAAATTAGGCGTATTAGCGGATGGTTATTATCCGGTTTTAGAGGGCTTAGCAGTGGGGGATGAAGTGGTCACCCAAGCTAATTTCTTATTAGATGCCGAGAGTAATCTTAAAGCGGCGCTCTCTAGCATGACCGCACCGCCCAAGCCTGATGAGTCAGCCCCGTCTAAGACGCCGTTACCGGTAGAATAATCATGTTAACCAAGGTCATTGCCTGGTCTTTACGTAACGTATTTTTAGTACTACTGACCACGGTACTAATAGTGATTGGCGGCGTGTTTGCCTTAACTAAGATGCCCTTAGATGCTTTGCCGGATTTGTCCGATGCACAAGTGATTGTGTATACCGAATATCCGGGGCAGGCGCCGCAAGTGGTAGAAGATCAAGTCACCTATCCGTTAACCTCTGCCATGTTAAGCGTGCCAAATTCAAAAGTGGTACGCGGCTTTTCTTTTTTTGGTGCCTCTTTTGTTTACATCATCTTTGAAGACGGCACGGATATTTATTGGGCGCGGTCTCGGGTTTTAGAATATCTCACCACCTTAAAAGGTAACTTACCCACTAATGTCGTTCCTAAGTTAGGGCCTGATGCCACCGGTGTCGGTTGGGTCTATCAATATGCCTTAATCGCAAAAGATTATTCCCTTGCAGAACTGCGTACCTTACAAGATTGGTTCGTGCGTTATCAATTAACCAAGGCCAAAGGTGTGGCCGAAGTGGCCAGTATTGGTGGTTTTGTCCAGCAATATCAAGTGACCGTTGATCCGCACAAACTACAAGCCTATGGGATTTCTTTAAATGCCTTAGGTGCGGCGATTCGGAATGGTAATCGAGACGTGGGTGGGCGGGTAATCGAGTTGGCCGAGACTGAATATATGGTACGCGGGCAGGGCTATTTAAAAGGTCAGGCCGATTTAGAACGTTTAGTGTTAAAGGTTGAACGGGGTACGCCCGTTTTGGTCCGTGATGTGGCTAGAGTGGAATTAGTCCCGGATGAACGTCGTGGTGTGACTGAATGGAATGGTGAAGGCGAAGCGGTTTCTGGGATTGCGTTGGCGCGGTTTGGTCAAAATGCCCTTGATGTGATTAGTCATGTCAAACAACGTCTCCAAGAAATTACTACCGGCTTGCCCCCTGGGGTTGAAGTGCAAACCGTGTATGACCGTTCTGAACTGATTCATCGGGCTATTAAAAATCTGACCTCAACATTATTAGAAGAAAACGCGGTCGTGGCCACGGTGTGTGTGTTGTTCTTATTGCATCTTCGCAGTGCGTTGGTGGCTATCTTAATGTTACCGGTGGGCGTATTAATCGCGTTTATAGTCATGCAAGCCTTGGGGATGAATTCCAATATTATGAGTTTAGGCGGCATTGCCATTGCCATTGGGGCGATGGTGGACGCGGCCATTGTGATGATTGAGAATGTTCATAAACATCTTGAACGCGATTCTGGGCGCTTACCGAGGGCCGAAATTTTATTAAAGGCCTGTTCCGAAGTGGGGCCGCCACTGTTTTTTAGTTTATTGATTATTACGGTGTCCTTTTTACCTGTATTTGCCCTAGAAGCGCAAGAGGGACGGTTGTTTCATCCTTTGGCCTTTACCAAAACCTTTGCGATGGCCGGGGCGGCTTTATTGTCAGTGACCTTGGTGCCGGTGTTAATGTCGATCTTTGTGCGCGGCAAGATTTTGCCCGAGCAACGTAACCCCATTAATCAGTTTTTATTATGGCTTTACCGTCCCGTCATTGCGGCGGCCTTACAGTATAAGAAATTAACGTTGGTGTTTGCCCTATTGATCATGGCGGCGTCTTGGTATCCGGCTTCAAAATTAGGTGGCGAGTTTATGCCGACCTTAAACGAGGGCACTTTGTTATTTATGCCGCAAACCTTGCCGGGTTTGTCCGCCACAAAAGCGGCCGAATTGTTGCAAACCCAAGATCGTATTATTAAGAGCTTTCCTGAAGTGGAATCGGTGTTTGGTAAAGCCGGTCGGGCCTTAACCGCGACCGATTCAGCGCCCTTAGAAATGTCCGAAACGCTGATTAATTTAAAGCCCGAAGCGACATGGCGCACCGGCATGACGGTTGACACGTTGATTGCTGAAATGGATACCGCCTTACAAATCCCCGGGGTGAGTAATGCCTGGACGATGCCGATTAAAAATCGAATTGATATGTTGGCCACCGGGATTCGTACCCCGATTGGGATTAAATTATTTGGTAAAGACTTAACAGAAATGGAGCATCTAGCGCAAGCAATTGAGCAGGCCGTTAAAACCGTCCCTGGCACTACCAGTGCCTATGCAGAACGCTTAACCGGTGGTTTTTATTTAAATATTAAGCCAGATTATGAAGCTTTATCGCGCTATGGGTTGTTAATGGGCGATATTCAAGAGATTATTGCCACCGCCGTCGGTGGTGAAACCTTAACCACCCTGGTGGATGGGCGCGAACGCTTTGCGGTGATTATGCGTTATCCAAGAGAATTACGGGACAGTGCGCAAGCCATGGCGGAACATATTTTGGTCCCCACACCCACCGGTGCCATGGTGCCTTTAGGACAATTGGCCCAGTTAAGTTTGACCAAAGGTTCGCCGTCTATCCGTACCGAAAATGCGGCTTTATCAGCGTATATTTATGTGGATATGCGGGGTCGAGATATTCAAGGCTATGTGCAAGAGGCGAAGCAAGTTGTTGAGCAGGCGGTTACGTTTCCCCCCGGATATTACATTGCGTGGAGCGGTCAGTTTGAATATATGGAACGGGCTAAACAACGCTTGCAACTTGTCGTGCCGTTAACGCTCGGTCTTATCTTTGTGTTGCTGTATCTTAATTTTGGGCGCTTGACGGAAACCTTGATTGTGATGCTATCGGTACCGTTTGCTTTGGTGGGCGGCATTTGGTTGGTCTGGTGGCTTGATTATAATGTCAGCGTGGCCGTGGGCGTCGGGTTTATTGCCCTTGCGGGAGTGGCCGCAGAAACCGGTGTCGTTATGTTGATCTATTTAGATCAAGCCTATCAAGAACAAAAACGTCATTGTGTTGAGGAACAGCGAGACTTTAAAGAGCTTGATTTATATAAAGCCTTAATGATTGGCGCGGCAGAGCGTTTAAGACCCAAGATTATGACCGTGACGGCGATCATGGCCGGTTTGGTACCTATCTTATGGAGCAATGGGACGGGTTCAGAAGTGATGCGTCGAATTGCAGCACCCATGGTGGGCGGTATGGTGTCCTCAACGCTATTAACCTTGATTGTTATTCCGGCGCTTTATGCGTTGTGTAAGAGTCGTCCATAAAGCCTACAGAGCTTGCAATTTCGTTATGTCGATTAGACAAAAATTTTTCAAGTGATACGTTGTTTGGGTTGATGACACTCTCCTAACTGGAGAAATTAAAACTTTTGAGTCTAAACAGAGTGGTCAGACGAACTGACACCCCTAGACCTACTATGGAGGAAAATTTATGTTAACACTAAAATCATCGAGTGTAGTGCTGCTTACACTGGCACTTTCTCAAACAAGTTTCGCTTCAGAAACCCCAGTACCTGTACAAGGTGCAACGGATAGGCAATCCATGTCTAATCAATTTTGGTGGCCTGAACGACTGGATTTAGCGCCCCTTAGGCAACATGCGCTTGAGTCGAATCCATTGGATAGCTCATTCGATTACGCTAAAGAATTTAAGAAACTGGATCTTAAGGCCGTCAAGAAAGACATCGAGGTCTTAATGAAAACGCCTCAAGATTGGTGGCCTGCGGATTATGGGCATTATGGACCCTTTTTTATTCGAATGGCTTGGCACAGTGCAGGCACTTATCGGATGACGGATGGACGCGGTGGGGCAGGCGGGGGGCAGCAACGTTTTGAACCCTTAAACAGTTGGCCAGACAACGCAAACCTTGATAAAGCCCGACGCTTGCTTTGGCCGATTAAGAGTAAGTATGGCAATAAGATTTCTTGGGCCGACTTAATGGTGTTAACCGGTAATGTGGCGTTGGAATCAATGGGTTTTAAAACCTTTGGTTTTGCCGGTGGCCGTACTGATGATTGGGAATCTGATGTGGTTTATTGGGGCCCAGAGAAAAAATGGTTGGCAGATGAGCGTTATAAAGGCGAGCGAAAATTAGATAAACCTTTGGCCGCCGTTCAAATAGGCTTGATTTATGTTAATCCAGAAGGCCCTAATGGTAATCATGACCCATTGGCTGCGGCTAAAGATATTCGCGAAACTTTTGGCCGTATGGCTATGAATGACGAAGAGACATTGGCGCTGATTGCCGGTGGGCATACCTTTGGTAAAGCGCATGGCAATGGCGATGCCTCTAAATGTGTGGGCATGGCCCCCGCTGCCGCTGGTATTGAGGAACAGGGCTTTGGTTGGAAAAATAAATGTGGCAAAGGCAATGGAAAAGATACCATTACCAGTGGATTGGAAGGGGCATGGAGCGCAAGTCCTACGCAATGGACAAACCAATACTTAACGAACTTATTTGCTTATGACTGGGTGCAGACAAAGAGTCCCGCAGGTGCCACGCAATGGATTCCTAAAGACGAAAGTGCCGCGAATTTGGTTCCAGATGCCCATGATAAAGATGTTCGACATGCGCCCATTATGTTTACGACCGATTTAGCCTTAAAAGTTGATCCCAGTTACGAAAAGATTGCCAAACGTTTTCTTGAAAATCCAAAAGAGTTTGAGCTCGCGTTTGCTAAAGCCTGGTTTAAATTGACTCATCGTGATATGGGGCCACGCACCCGATACTTAGGGACTGAAGTGCCGGCTGAAGTTCTTATTTGGCAAGACCCCATTCCCGCCGTGGATCATAAATTGATAGAGGCAAAAGACATCGAAAGCCTAAAGGCTAAAGTGCTTAAGTCAGGTTTTACATCCTCTGAATTGGTACGGGCAGCTTGGGCGTCGGCGGCTTCTTTTCGCGGAACAGATATGCGTGGTGGCGCCAATGGAGCAAGGGTGAGTCTAGCGCCCGAAAAAGATTGGCCCGTTAATACCCCCGATGAATTGGCTAAGACGCTTTCGCGTTTAGAAGTTATTCAACAGGACTTTAATCAAGCGCAAACGAAAGGTAAAAAAGTATCATTGGCTGACCTTATTGTATTAGCCGGTGATGCCGCTATTGAACAGGCGGCTATATTGGCCGGTTATCCGGTTAAAGTGCCTTTTATCCCCGGACGTATGGATGCTTCTCAAGCACAAACTGATGTGAGTTCTTTTGCGGTGCTGGAGCCTAAAGCAGATGCATTCCGTAATTACTATGGTGAAGGTAATGGGCTGTCACCCACTGAAATGCTGGTGGATAGAGCTAATATGTTGACGCTAACGGTGCCTGAAATGACCGTTCTGGTAGGTGGTATGCGAGTGTTAAATGCCAATGTTGGACAAACTAATCAGGGCGTGTTTACCCATAAACCCGGGACCTTGAGTAATGACTTTTTTGTTAACTTACTCGATATGTCCACAAAGTGGGAAAAGTCATCCACGTCAGAAGGGCTTTACCAAGGGCTAGACCGAAAGACTGGAGAAATCAAATGGACTGCTACGCCGGTGGATTTAATTTTTGGTTCTCACTCGGAGCTTAGAGCCATTGCTGAAGTGTACGCGGCAGAAGATGGAAAACAAAAGTTTGTTACCGACTTTGTAAGTGCTTGGAACAAGGTCATGATGCTTGATCGGTTTGATTTAAAGTAAGTTTGTAATGGTTTAAATACTGTCAAAAGCCTTGTCATTGTGAGAGTGACAAGGCTTTTTTGTGATTAATAAGCCGACTGTTAATGGCCATTACTGGCTCAGTTTAATTGGCCATTGAGCCGACATCGTTAAAGCAAAAATTGCGCATAAAATCGGTATTTTAAATAACGATAATGCTGACAGGTAGGCAATAATCAGTGATACCTTCTGAGGTTACATCTGCAACTGATACTTCATAGGCCACGCCAAGATCAAGACCGGTGGCCTCATACTTGGTTTGTGTTGTCGTTGCAATAGGAATCCATGGATTATCAATACCTGTCGTAGATACTTTACGCAAGCGCCACATACACGCTTTAGCTTTAAGGCTTCTTGCTGTTGAAAACTTAAGACTGCCAGAATGTGAGCCATGCACAACCGTTAAGATGCTTCTATGATGCGGTGCAGGTTGTTTAGTGGGCGAAAAACCACTGCTGATAATAATCGTTTCATCCCCTAAAGCAATAAATTCTACATAACTGGCTAAACTCCGAAAGATTGCATTGGCTGCTTTTTCGGCATCATTCCGATTAGCAATGGTAAGATGTGTGCCACCTCTGGCCGCGACACTATACTGCTCAAGTTTATCTACAGTGGCGGTTGCCAAATCTAAAGAAACTGAAGGCACTAAGAAGTTAGGGTTGCCCGTTAACTGACTGATGACGCTACGATAAAAGATAATTCTGGTTGCGATGGGGAACTTAAAAAAACTAAGTAGTACTTTAGTTTGCTTCATACGATTCTCCTTAGATTAATAATCACCTAAGAGTTGACTATAGTCTTTTTTAATAATAAAGCTAGTCTTATTATGATTTTATTGTATTTAACCTCTGAATCATGTCGGGATAGTTGAAGTCTTTTGTGATTAAAGCTAGAGTTTTAGTGATGTCTAGGTGATTATTGTGTTAATTTATGTGTTACGGGTGGTTTAGCTAGAGAAATAGCTGGTTTGGTTAGTGAAGCATGTGGTTTGGTTAGTGAAGCATGTGGTTTGGTTAGAGAAGCATGTGGTTTAGGTAGAGAAACAGCTGGTTTGGTTAGTGAAGCATGTGGTTTAGGTAGAGAAACAGCTGGTTTGGTTAGTGAAGCATGTGGTTTAGGTAGAGAAACAGCTGGTTTGGTTAGTAAAGCATGTGGTTTAAGTAGAGAAACAGCTGGTTTGGTTAGTAAATCACGTGGTTTAGGTAGAGAAATAGGTGGTTTAGGTAAAGAAACAGGTAGTTTGGTTAGTGAAGCATGTGGTTTAGGTAGAGAAACAGGTGGTTTGGTTAGTGAAGCATGTGGTTTAGGTAGAGAAACAACTGGTTTAGATAGTAAAGCACCAAAAGCGGATGCTTATGTAAGATGGCTTGCTGGATTGTCAGAAATAAAAGTAGTTCTAAATAAATGTACGTTACGATCTCCTATTGATTTTGGTGATATACACCGCGCTATGGATGGTTACCTCGAAAAACTAACCACCACGCAACCGCTAGTGGATATCAGTATTCATTTATCACCCGGAACGCCATCAATGACAGCCGTATCGATATTGTTGGGTAAGACTAAATATAATACTCGGTTTGTTCAGTCCACTAAGGAGCGAGGTGGCGAATTTGTCACTATACCCTTTGATATTTCCGCAGAATTTATCCCCCAATTAGTCAAAAAAGCCGATAAAAAATTAACAGAACTATCTTATTCAGAAGCCCCCTTATCCGCCGCTTTTTCTGATATTATCACCCAGAATCCAGAAACAATACGAACCATACAAAAAGCCGAGAAAATTGCTGTACGCGATGTACCAGCGTTAATCATGGGGGAATCGGGGACTGGAAAGGAGCTTTTTGCTAAGGCAATACACAATACAAGTTTGCGTCAGGGCAAACCTTTTGTAACGGTCAATTGTGGCGCAATCCCTAAGGAACTGATTGATTCCGAGTTGTTTGGTCATGTAAAGGGCGCTTTTACAGGAGCAATCAATAACAAAGTCGGTTACTTTGAAGCAGCAGATGGCGGCACTTTGTTTCTTGATGAATTTGGTGAGTTACCAGAGGATGCGCAAGTCAGGTTGTTGCGGGTACTGCAATCAGGCGAAATAAGTAAAGTGGGTGATAGTCGTTCAACAAAAGTTGATGTCCGTATTATTGCTGCCACTAATCGAAACCTAGCTGCCGATGTAGTCAATGGTCGTTTTCGGGAAGATTTATTTTATCGGGTAGCGATAGGTATTATAACTTTGCTACCCTTAAGGGAAAGAAATGGTGATATTGCCATGCTGGCCGATTATTTGATGGAAAAGATCAATCAAGAGGCTTCTAGTCAGCCGGGTTACATTAATAAAAAAATTTCTGTTAAAGCAAAAAATATTATATTGAGTCACTCTTGGCCGGGTAACATCAGAGAATTGCAGGGTACTTTGTTGAGGGCATCAATATGGGCCGATACCGAACAAATAACCGAAATCGATATCAAAGAAGCGATGATCGAACGGCCCAAACAAAGTATATCTAGTGAATTGCCTGAAATCGGTGATGGCATTGATCTACAACAAATTTTAGATGATATAAAAAGAAAATATATCACCATGGCACTTAAAAAAGTGGCAGGAAACAAGAAAGAAGCAACCGTGCTTTTGGGGTTGCCTAACTATCAGACCTTATCAAACTGGATAGAAAAACTGGATGTTCAATAAAAGTTGGCACGTTCTTCGCTTAGAAGAATGCTATGAACAGAATAGATATTATGCAATCACAAAACTTTGAATTTCTTAGAGGCACTTGGCCAGAACTTGCTAGTTTAGCGGGTTTTGCAGAGCGGTATGTTCAAGCTGATCCGCAAAGTGCACACACTAAATTGCGTAATTTTGCCGAGCGTTGTGTGGATATCGTTTATAGTGAATTGAGTTTACCTCGGACGCCGCTGTCTAAATTTATAGAACTGCTGAGTAACGATGCTTTTGCAGCCGTTACCCCCAAAGTAGTGATCGATAAACTTCATGCGATTCGTATTCATGGAAATAAAGCCGCTCATGGAGACCCCGTCACGGAACAAAGTGCGCAATGGTTGTTAAAAGAAGCCTTTGATCTTGGCCGTTGGCTGTTTATTACCTATAACAACGGTGATATCAACACAATTAAAGCTTTTGAACAACCGAAGCCACCCCCATCCGCTAAAGCCGATTATAAAAATGAACGTAAAGCCCTGTTGGAGCAATATGCCAAACAGGAAGCGCAGATGCAGGCTTTACTAGCCGAACTGACTGCCGAGCGCGAAAAGGCGACTCAACGAGAACACACCGAAGCAGAATTAACTCAACTTAAGCAAAAGGCCGCTTTTAAAGGCCAGCAAGTAGTTAATGATCTGCATTTTGATGAAGCGACTACCCGTAAGCAGTTGATTGACCTGCAACTGGCACAAGCTGGTTGGGAAATAGACAACACTCATCAAGTCACGCTAGAAGAAAAAGTACTCTATCAACCCACGCCAACTGGAGAGGGTTATGCTGACTATGTATTATGGGATGATAACGGTAAACCACTGGCCGTGGTTGAAGCAAAAAAGACTGCCGTTGATGCCGAAAAAGGCCGACACCAAGCGAAGTTCTATGCCGATGGTTTAGAAAAAATTCATGGACAGCGGCCGGTTATTTTTTATACCAATGGTCATGACATCTGGATTTGGGATGATCATCAAGAGCAAAATTATCCCCCGCGTAAACTTTATGGCTTTTATTCCAAGTCCAGTTTGCAATATCAAGTCCGTCAGCGCACAGAACGTAAACCGCTGAATAGTGTTTCTGTTAAAACTGAAATTTTGGGCGATCGCTTATATCAACATGAAGCGTTAAAACGAATCTGCGAACGCTTTGAAACCAAACAACGCAAAGCTCTCGCCGTGCAAGCCACCGGTACGGGCAAAACGCGCTTATCAATTGCCTTGACTGATGTGTGTATGCAAGCCGGCTGGGTCAAGCGGGTGTTGTTTGTCTGCGATCGTCGGGAGTTACGCAAACAAGCTAAAAATGCTTACAGTGAATTTTTGTCGGCGCCTATTACTATTCTAACCAGTAAAAGCGTACAGGATTCACATAACCGTATTTTTATCGCTACCTATCCCGCGATGATACGATTATTTGAAAAGTTTGATCCCGGCTTTTTTGATTTAATCATTGCCGATGAATCACACCGTAGCGTTTATAACATCTATGGCGATTTGTTCCGTTATTTTGATGCACTGCAAGTAGGCTTGACCGCTACGCCGGTTGAAATGGTTAGTCGTTCTACCTGTCAGTTATTTGGCTGTGACTTTAAAGAACCTACCTGTAATTACACACTGGAAACCGCTATTGAAGAAGGTTATCTGGTGCCGTATCAGGTGGTAAAACACACCACCAAATTTCTGCGTGAGGGTATAAAAGGCCATGCCTTAACCGCCGAAGAAATTGCCGAACTTGAAGACAAAGGCATTGACCCGAACAGTCTTGATTTTGACGCTCAAGAGATTGACCGCGCCGTTTACAATAAAGACACGAATCGAAAAATTCTACAAAACCTGATGGAGAATGGCATTCGTCAGGCGGATGGGCAGACCTTAGGTAAAACCATTGTGTTTGCACGCAATCATAAACATGCCAAGCTTCTTGAAAGCCTCTTTGATGAGCTGTATCCGCAATATGGGGGTAAATTCTGTCATGTCATTGATAATTACGATCCGCGTGCAGAAGCTTTAATAGATGATTTTAAGGGCTTGGGTAGCAACGACCAATTGACAATCGCCATTTCGGTAGACATGCTGGATACGGGCATTGATGTCCCTGAAATTGTCAATCTGGTGTTCGCGCGTCCGGTAAAATCGCCGGTTAAGTTTTGGCAGATGATCGGGCGAGGCACGCGTTTATGCCTTAACTTGCTGGGTATCGGTAAACACAAAACCCATTTTCAGGTATTCGATCATTGGGGTGTGGTTGAATATCACGGTATGAAACAGCGGGAAGTGACCATCAGCCAACCTAAAGCCATGATGCAACGGTTATTTGAAGCTCGTTTGCTGCTGGCTAAAACAGCGTTACATCATGCTGAACCGGAATTCTTTGAGGATGTCGCACAATGGTTGCACAAAACCATTAACAGTCTTGATGATCAAACCTTGGCGGTGCGCGATAAGTGGAAAGTTAAACGGCAGATGGGCGATTTAGAAACCATTCGTCAGTTTAATGCCAATACCGTCATCTTACAGGAAACCGAGATAGCCCCGTTGATGCAATGGCTGGATATTCGCGGTCACAGTGATGCGTATCAGTGGGATTTATTAATCAGTCAAATTCAGCAACAAAAACTACTCAAGTCCAACGCCGAGGATCTGACGGGCGAGGCGATTAATAAACTTTGGCGCTTACAAATGAACCTGAATCAAGTTAAAGCTAAGGTCAGCCTTATTAAACAATGCCGTGAACAGGCTTGGTGGCAGACTGCCTCCTTGGATGACTTGGAACAGGTGCGCATTGAGTTACGCAGTATCATGCAGTTTTCTGAGAAAAGCACCGACCCACGTCCTGAGGTTCCCATTATTGATGTCACCGACAGTGCTGAAATAAAAGAACATCAAGGTACCTATTTAAAGGCCGTCGATATGGTGAGTTATCGCCTTAAAGTCGAGCAGGCTTTAAAAGACTTGTTTGAGCAAGACCCGATTCTGCAAAAAATTCGTAATGGCACCGCTGTTAGCCTAGAAGAACTGGATAACCTAAATGCTTTGATTCATATTCAACATCCCGATATTGACTTGAATATCTTGAAAAGTTTTTATGATACCGCCGCGCCACTGGAACAGATTCTGCGCTCTATCGTGGGCATGAATGCCGACACTGTTAATCAACACTTTGCCGACTTTATTCAACGTTATCCCAGTCTTAATGCAAGACAAGTACAGTTTTTAAGTTTGTTAAAACGGCAGATAGCCCAAAGCGGCGCGATTGAAATTAACCATCTTTATAAGATGCCCTTTGCCGCGCTAGGCGAGTTGGACAGTTTGTTTAGTAACGAACAACAAATTGATGATTTACTCACCCTTGTGCAAAGTTTCGGTAAACAACCGATAATGGCAGCCCAATACTAAAATCTAAGGAAATAACTACTTACTAATGATCACCGGCGACTTAAAAAATAAAATAGATAAACTCTGGCTAGAATTCTGGCAGGGCGGTATTGCCAACCCTTTAACCGTGATAGAACAAATCACCTTCTTGATGTTTGCCCGGTTGTTGGATATTAACGAAAGTCGTGATGAAAAACGTGCTTCTCGCACCGCTGACTTTAGTTATAGTCCACGCTTTAAAGCACATGAACAACATTTGCGCTGGAGCCAGTTTAGCCATATCGAAGATGCCGAGCGCTTAATGAACGTGGTGCGTGATGAGGTGTTTAAACATTTTCGGTTACACGCCAGTGACAGTCATTTTGGCGATTATATGAAGGATGCACGTTTAGCGATTGATAAACCGAGTCTGTTGGTCAAAGCCATCGGAATGATCGACGAATTGCCACTGGATGCTGGAGACACCAAAGGTGATTTATACGAATACCTACTCAGCAAATTGTCTACTGCCGGTATTAACGGACAGTTCCGTACCCCGCGTCATATCATTAAATTGATGGTGCAACTGTTAGCACCGCAAGCAGATGAAATCGTGGCCGATCCT
>CAIPDT010000151.1 GCA_903863905.1 uncultured Methylococcaceae bacterium | reverse complement strand
TTTATGAAGCTTGCCAATACGGTTCGCGCACATTGGTCTGGGATTGTTCATTTTGTTGAGTCACACATTACTAATGGTATTCTTGATGACATCAATAGTAAAATTCAGTTGGCTAAGCGGCGGAAATTGTCAAACACCTTAAAAAAGCCCAGCCTCTAAACTGTTTATAAAACTTTTTAACGAAGGCGCTTTTTGACAGGTATTAACATACAGCTCTTCATAATCAAGAGCCTCAATCGTTCGCTGAACTTGCCGTTTATTTTTACTGTACCCCTTACCGACACTTTGATAAATTTTGCTTAGCGTTTCAGCCGGATGCGATAACTCAGAAGCGCGTATTTTTGCGTGATCAAAACCACAAGCTATCACGTCATCCATTGATATGTTTTCATCAATGCGAACGAAATGCTTCACTTCCTCTAAAAACCACGCCTCGATTTCCAACACCGCTAAATGAATATGGATAGGTAAATCATCATCACACGGCAATCCGACCAAAAGACCGGCTTGTAACTTTGCAATGTCATCATGACCGAAAGGATAAATATCCCGTAACCCAATTACCAAAGAATAGCCTGCAAGCTTTAAGGATTGATGGCGGTCTTTAATCTGTGATTTAACCTGTCCATCATTACAGCAATTTGCAACCAGCACATGAACCACTGGGGCTTCATGTGATCTTAACTCAGAAAAAGAAAGTTGCCCTTTATGCTGACGATGTACCTCAAAGGTTATACCGTGCTTCCCTGCTAACTCTGTCAACAATCTGATCGTAAACTCTTGTTCTGTTAACCCTTCAACAAAGACTGCAAATTTCTTAGTCATTCTCAACCTCTGCTTCAAAAAGATCTGAAGCAAAGAAGTCGAAGTTATTTAAACCCAGATATTTAAAATCGTTGAATTGCTTGGAGGCGTTTTGGGCATTAAACAGTTTAACAATACCGCCTTTACGCTTAAGCACTGACCAATATTCCAGAGGCACTTCATTCATGACAAAACGATCATTACTTGTCATGATCAATTGTAAGTCATACGTTTTGGCTTTACTAATTAACAAGTTAATAATCGCAGTTGCTCGCTCATAATCTAAACCTTCACCAATATCATCCACCAGAATGACTTGCTTCTTTTTAGAAAATGCGCATATATTCAAATGCACCACTAATGCCAGCGCCCTAAACATACCCTGTGACATGTGCATTTGAGGATTCTTAAAGCCTAAATCTTCCTCAACTGTAAACATAACCAAAGCAGCAATAGGAAAATTGATTATTGTTTGAATATTTTCAGATCCCACGTCAGTTAATGAGTACCCCAAGGCATTCATATCAGCAATAATCGCATGATCAAATACCTCACCAAACTGGCTGAATGCTGAGGTATATACCGCCACAAGATTATTAGGATCGTCAAATACTGGGTGAACAGGATTACGTGCAAACATTTCAACCTCAGCGATACTCATCATTTGTAGCTTGCCAAAATTTGAACCGAATTGATATAGCGCAACACTCTTAGCCCATTGATTTAGTTCCATTAAAAACGGGTGTTGAATGGTATCAAGTCGGTTAACAGCTGCGAGAACAGTTAACGGCAGTTGAAACTCTAAGTCTTTTTTTTCTTTTGCATATCGAATGGTTCCAGAGCCGTTTTCACAACGGGTTAGTTTGATTTCGTTATTAATAGAAAGTTGTTCTGCAAATACAGAGCCATT
>CAIPDT010000150.1 GCA_903863905.1 uncultured Methylococcaceae bacterium | reverse complement strand
TAGTATCCTTTGGGCAAATCTATAATGCAAAATAATTGGAACCATTTTTGGTTTAGAGTAATTGACGCCAGACAATATGCAGCCTTAAGAATTTTATTTGGTGGGTTATCATGTATTTATTTCTCAGAACTTTTACCTTATGTCGACAGCCAATTCAGCCGTTTAGGATGGTTAGGAAATATTCAACAAATTATTAATCAAAATGGAGGAACTTGGTCAATCTTCTTTATTAATGAAGACTGGAACTCTTCTAAAATCGCTCATCTCATTATTGGTTCGGGCATATTAGCATCCATTCTTATGATGATTGGCTGGCAAAGTCGTTACAGCACTTTTATCACATGGTTAATATGGGTCTCTTTATGGAACCGGAATCCATTAATTCTAGATGGTGATGATGTGGCTACTGATGTGGCTACTGATGTGGCTACACTTAGCCGGACACATAATTTAAAATAAATGAAAAAATTGTGAGTCCTAATGAGCCGAGAAAAATCTAAAAATTATCCAACTGAGTTCAAGACAGCAGCGGTTAAGTTAGTCAGTGAATCCAACCTGTCAATTTCACAGATAGCCCAAGATTTAGGGGTTAAAGAAGGTACTTTGCAGCATTGGGTTCGCCTTACTCATCAACCAAGAACAACTAGCAAAACAATTAAATCAGACGATCCTCTTTATAAGGAATTAAAACAACTCAGAAAAGAGGTCGCTAGATTGACTGAAGAGAGAAACATTTTAAAAAAGGCCGCGGCGTACTTTGCCAAAGATCATCTGTAAAGTACGCATGGATTAAACTAAACAGGGCTTTGTTCTCAGTTAAATTGATGTGTTGCCTTCTTAGCGTATCTCGAAGCGCCTACTATGACTGGCTTAAAACGCATGAATTAAATGATGGCAAACAAGATGTTGAATTAACAACCATCATTAATAGAGTCTTCATTAAAAGCCGAGCGACTTACGGAACACGCCGTTTGAAAAAAGAGTTAGTTGAATTGAATAAAACGGTGAGTCGCAGACGTATTGGCCGGTTAATGAAAGAAAATAATTTGGCCTGTAAAACCAAACGTAAGTTTAAAGCGACGACTTATTCTAATCATCATTACCCTGTAGCGCCTAATTTATTGAATCGACAATTCACTGTCTATCAGGCCAATCAAGTTTATGTGGGTGACATCACCTACGTTCATACGCGAGAAGGTTGGTTGTATCTAGCGGTGGTGATTGATTTATATTCTCGCTATGTTGTGGGTTGGTCGATGGCTGAACATATGCGAACTCAGTTAGTGAATGATGCGCTCTTAATGGCCATTTGGAAGCGTAAGCCAGCAAATGGCTTAATATGGCATACAGATCGTGGCAGTCAATATGCCTCAGAAAGTCATCGACGGCTCTTGGCTCAATATGGGATACAACAGAGTATGAGTCGTAAAGGAAATTGTTGGGATAATGCGGTTGCAGAAAGCTTTTTTCATACGCTAAAAACGGAGCTAATAAACCATGAAAGCTACCAAACAAGATCTGCGGCTAGATTAGCCATATTTGAATATATTGAGGTATTTTATAACCGCCAAAGACGCCATTCTGCCAATGGGTATTTGTCTCCGGTTAATTACGAACTGCAGCAAATTGTTGCTTAACAACGTGTCCGGAAAAGTGTTGACACATCAAAACCATTTCACCGCCACTACTTTTATAGGGTTTGCCGTTTTCATCGGGGAATTCAAAATCAACAAACCATTGTTTGTAAATAGCTTGGGCGGTTTCTTCTAGCTTTTTTATCAGTTGTTGGTTTAAGGCTATGCGGTTTTGGATTACGTTGTATTCTTTAACTATTTCGCGTTGCTTTGTGATGGTGGGGATGGGGAATTGCATAGCGCAAAAATCTTCCCACTCTAAACTACCTCGTACACCGCCAACCGCATTAAAGCAGGCTTCTCTGTCAAATTCAGAACGAGTAAACCACATCATTAAATATTCAGGCAAAAGTTCACTTGGGTCTTTTACTTCGAAT
>CAIPDT010000149.1 GCA_903863905.1 uncultured Methylococcaceae bacterium | reverse complement strand
CACTTCCGGAACCGTCAACACCACAGGCAAGCGCCGTGGTTTTTTTGAGCGTTCAAAATTATCAAGCCACGGCAAAGTGATTGCCAGTACCTCGCGATATAAAAAAAGTATCGCGGATAACGCCTGATTTTGAGTCGAACTGGATACCTGACGCTGGGTAGCAAGATAGGTTTAAAACACCACCGCTTCGGCGGCAGCCATATCGACCGGAAGACGTTTACCGTGATATAAAATAAATTGCTTAATCCACGAAAGATAGGTATTCTCAGCACTCAAGCTATAGTGCTTGAAGCGAATATTGTGGCGTACTTGATCGAGTAATTTTTTCGGTTGTGTGGGTGTCGTATTTGTTTGTATGCTTTGTCGCACTCATTTACACTCTGGCTAGCATAAACAACAGGTTATATTAATTGGTCATGATTGTATGGGCGATAGAACGCCTTGTATTTCTGAATTTTACGAATAACTACGAAAAGACGGGGTAGGTCTTGTGATTTACCTCCAATTGAGGGCACCACTAGACTCTGCGTTGGATTTATTTTTACTGGAAATTTCAAAATGGTTCAAAAAAATGTGTTCCTTATGGTAGTGATGTTTCAGCGGGTACTTATGAATGTGCCGATTGAGGATACGAGTATTCAAATCAATCAAAAAAATCTCTTCCGCCTTGCCCGAATCATGAAAAAACCCCTCATAGTAATGATTACTGGAATATTCTTTCTGGGCAAGGTGACGCACCTGAAGACCCTTATCCAAAGGAGAAGTATAAGCCCATGTTTCTTAAATAGTTAGTCTAACCCGACCTACACGACTTTTTATGATAACTCTCAATGAACTTGAAACAATTGCTCAAGCACGTTTGCTTGATGCAGAAGCGTTGATAACCGCTGGACGCTATGATGGCGCAGCGTATATTTGTGGTTATGCGATAGAATTATCGCTAAAGGCAAGAATCTGTAAAACGCTTAAATGGTCTGGTTTTCCCTCAACTAACAATGAATTTCAAAACTACCAAAGTTTTAAAGTGCATAATTTAGATGTATTGTTACATCTGTCAGGCATGGAAGACGAAATTAAAATCAATAATCCAAATCATATGGCTGATTGGTCAAATGTAAGCACTTGGAATCCAGAAAGCCGCTATAAAACAAACAGTTTGACTTCAGAATTAGAGGTTACAACGATGTTAAATTCTGTAAAGAGGTTAATAACAGTATTATGAATTCACTCGCTCAAAAAATGACAATTGTTGAACAAGAGTTGATAACTCAATACGGTGATTTTACTTTATTCGCCCTATTTTTAAGAGAAAATTCACCAAGTTTGTGGGATGTGATGGTTTCCGCGCCTTGGATTGATCAAAATAGAGAAGCAGGTTTAAACATAGTGGTTAATAAAATAAATACTTGTTTAACAAAAGAGGAAGTGTTGATGCTATCTCACATTGTTATTGTGGAACACAACCATCCTGAATTACATGAATTAGACCGTTTTAATTTTGCGCAATCCTCACAATTAATTGAAGTTAAAAATGAGAATTTATTGGGGCAGGATATAAAACAGGCGTTTTTTCTTCCGTTAAAGCAAGCGGCTTAACGCGATGGTGCGCTAATCATAGGATGTGCTGAGGTACGAAGCGCATCAATCGAGTTACCACGTCTAACTCAACGCTCAAGCGGAGCTGCGCAAAAAGCGCGCAGCCCGCTTAGCTTTGCGTCGCTTGTTGGGGTCAGAGTAAAGTTATATTTAAGTTTACTCTGACCCAGTTACCCCAACTTGTTTTTACCAAATTACAATTAACTTTAGTATAATTACAACTTGTTTTTACTAAATTACAATTAACTTTAGTCTAATTACAACTTGTT
>CAIPDT010000148.1 GCA_903863905.1 uncultured Methylococcaceae bacterium | reverse complement strand
CTTGATTACCCAGTAAAGTAGCTTGATTACCCAGTAAAGTAGCTTGATTACCCAGTAAAGTAGCTTGATTACCCAGTAAAGTAGCTTGATGACTAACCAAAGCACTTAAACGACTCCTTGTAGTGCCTATTGAAGAGATTTATTGCAAATTAAGCCGTCACCTCTTGCCCTTAACCTCAAATTATTTATGCTTTTATGAAAGGTTATATAACTATTAACCAAAAGCACCTAAGCCTTTGATAAGAATACTCATATAGCCGTTAGAAATTTATTCATTTTTAACAAAAAAGATGAGTTATTTTAATCTTATTAACCGTTATTTAAGGTATAAAAATAATAAAGATGGTTTTATTATTAAAAAAGACTATATTCAACTCTTAGTTGATTTTAATGTTAGGAGACCAAAATGAAAAGATCCAAAGTAGTTTTAAACTTTTTACAACTCACCATAGCCCTCAGAATTTTATTTTATCGCAAGGTAATTAATTGCTTACTTGGCAACGCCTATTTTTTAATCCCGTCCATTTCTTTAGATGTGGCAACCGCTGCCGTAGATGCACTTGAAGTAGCCAGTATCGCTGCACAGGATGGTTCACACTTAAATATTTCAATCCGGAATGATGCTGAAAAAGTAGTTAATGAGATTTTTAGAAACCTAGCCAATTATGTTGAATTTATTGCCTTAGGTGATGAAACGATCATTTTGAGCAGTGGTTTTAATACTTCAAAACAACCGGTCATTAACCATAAAGAAATTTTAACGGTGATGCCTGGTTCACATTCTGGCAGTGTTAAATTAACAACCCCAGGAGAAGCGAGAGTCTCTGCCTGTGCATGGCGTATGCGCAAGGTATCTAAGACAAGCATTGAAAATGAATGGGTTCAAATCACTATCACGACTCAAATGACTTATGAGGTAACAGGTCTTGAACCAGGTGTGACTTATGAATTTCAAGTCTCAAAAATAACCCCAGATGGCATGGCTGATTATTGTCTGCCTGTTCCTATCATTGTTATTTAAGATATTGATTTAAAGAAAGCACTATTTGTAAAGGGGAGTGTCCAGAACGTTTGTTCATAACTCCCCTTCTCCAAACTCACCTAGATATAGATGTTCTAGTTTGAAACCTATACTACCGATCGGTCATACAACTTATTCCTTAAAGCCGCTCATACAACGCTAAATAGTCTTCTGCGCTTCGCTGCCAAGAGAAATCTTTTCGCATTGCATTAATCTGCATGCTTCGCCACGCTTCGGGCATATCATACAAAATCAAACAGCGTTTTATGGCTTCTAATAAAGCACTAGCACTCGCCTCATTAAAAACAATACCACTGGCCGTCTCATTGTCTAAGGTTTCTGGCAAGGTATCGGTGACCGTATCGGCTAAGCCTCCGGTCTTTCTCACAATAGGAATAGTGCCATAACGCTGACTATACATTTGATTTAAACCACACGGCTCAAATTTTGAAGGCATCAAAAAGGCATCGGCGCCTGCTTCAATTAAATGCGCCAAAGCTTCGTTATAGCCTAAGGTAATAGCAAAATTATCGGGATAAAGATCGGCTAACCCTTGTAATTGCTGTTCATACTCTTTATCACCGCTGCCCAGCAACACCAATTGTAAATCTAACGTTAGCATTTCAGGTAAGCACTCGATAATTAAATCAATGCCTTTTTGTTCAACTAAACGACCAATTAAACCCAACAAAGGGATCTTGTTATTGACAGGTAAACCAAATTGCGTTTGTAAGGCCGTTTTGTTGATCAACTTATCCGCTAAGGACGTCTCTGAATACAGTTGTGGAATATAAGGGTCTGTTTCTGAATTCCATTGATCCAAATCAATTCCATTAATAATCCCCCCTAAAGACGCTTGTCGATATTCTAAAAGACCTTCTAAGCCATAGCCAAATTCTGCGGTTTGAATTTCTAAAGCATAGGTCGGACTGACCGTCGTAATATAATCGGCATAGACCAAGCCGCCTTTTATAAACGACAACATTTCATGAAACTCAAGCCCGCCGGGATGCCATAATTGTCCGGGAATAAATAGGCTTCCAACCGCACTCAAGGGAAATAAACCTTGATAAGCCATATTGTGAATGGTAAATACCGTGGAAGGTCTCTCATATTCCAGCGATAAAAACGCGGGGACTAATCCAGTTTGCCAGTCATTGCAATGCACCACATCGGGCTTCCAATCTTGCCCGACTCGATTCATGGCGACTTCTACGGCAATCCGACAAAACAAGCCAAAACGCTCGGCATTATTCTCCCACGGCTCGCCTTTTTCATCGACATACGGATTGCCGGGATAATTGTAATATCCCGGATAGTCAACCAGCCAAACAATAACCCCACTGTCTGGCATAACGGTTTCTAAGACATTAATACTCCGATTATCAACACGTAAAGAAAACAAAAAACGCACATTTTCAGTCGTCTTTAACGCTTGATAATACGGAATAATCAATCTGACGTCTTGGGAGAGTGCCACTAATGCTTTAGGCAAACTCCCACACACATCGGCAAGCCCCCCGGTTTTAATTAGGGGGTGAGCTTCACTGGTCACAAAAAGAATCTTTTTCATAGTTTTCTTAAGCTGAACATTTTTACAGTATCAAAGACGTTACCACTATAACTTCAGAATCAAAGCCCCTAAAGGCGGTAGATTAAGACTAATTGAGTGCGGTTGGTTCATCCAAGTAACTGCCTCAGAAGCTACCGCGCCATTACCGGTATTAGAACCATCATAATACTTTGAATCAGAATTAAAGATTTCGGTATAAACGCCTGACTCAGGTACCCCTAAACGATAATTTTCTCTAGGCACTGGCGTAAAGTTAAGCACAATAATTAATTCTTCAAACTCATTCTTACGGCGATAACTAATAATTGACTGCTGTACATCATGACAATCAATCCATTCAAAGCCTTGATGCTCAAAGTCATGATCAAATAACGCTGGATGGGTTTTATACAAATGATTTAAATCCTTCACTAAGGTTTGTACCCCTTTGTGATGCGGATAATCTAAGACGTACCAATCCAACTCTTTGCCAGCATTCCATTCGGTGCCTTGACCAAACTCACAGCCCATAAATAATAACTTTTTACCCGGATAGGTATACATAAAGGTATACAACAATCTTAAGTTAGCAAAACGTTGCCACTCGTCTCCCGGCATTTTACTCACTAAAGAGCCTTTGCCATGCACCACTTCATCATGAGAAAAAGGTAAGGCAAAGTTTTCAGTAAAGGCGTACAACATGCCAAACGTTAACTTATCGTGATGATATTTACGATGAATGGGCTGTTCATTCATATAAGACAACACATCATGCATCCAACCCATGTTCCATTTCATGGAGAAACCCAGTCCACCGGTCCAAGTTGGACGAGTCACTTGTGGCCATGAGGTTGATTCTTCTGCCATCATCACCGTACCTGGATGTAAATCATGCGTGACTGAATTAAGCTCTCTGAAAAAATCAATCGCTTCTAAATTCTCATTCCCACCGTACATGTTGGGTATCCAATCATTCGCTTCACGCGAATAATCCAAATACAACATTGAAGCCACCGCATCTACCCGTAAACCGTCTAAATGAAACTCTTTTAACCAGAAAACCGCACTGGCTAACAAAAAGTTTTTAACTTCATTACGGCCATAATTGTAAATTAAAGTCCCCCAATCTCGATGTTCACCTTTACGAGGATCTTCATGTTCATACAGTGCACTGCCATCAAAACGCGCTAAGGCAAAGGCATCTTTAGGAAAATGTGCAGGTACCCAATCTAAAATGACGCCTATACCATTTTGATGACAGGTATCTACAAAATATCTAAAATCATCAGGGCTACCATGACGACTGGTTGGGGCAAAATAACCGGTGGTTTGATAACCCCAAGAACCATCAAAAGGATGTTCAGTGATGGGCAACAATTCAATGTGCGTAAAGCCCATTTGTTTAACATAATCAACCAACTCAACCGCTAAGGTGCGGTAAGTCAAAAAATTACTTTGGTTGTCACGACGCCAAGAACCTAAATGCACTTCGTAAATAGACATGGGTTGATGTAACCAATCATGCTTAGTGCGTTGCTCGATCCATTGCTCATCTTTCCACTGATAATTTTCTTCTCTAACCACAATTGAAGAAGTGTTAGGCCGAAATTCAAATTGCTGTCCATAAGGATCAGTCTTTAATAATATTTCCTGCGTAAAGCGGTTGAGTATTTCAAACTTATACAAACATCCCGCTTTTAAGCCAGGAACAAAGATTTCCCAAATACCACTCCCGCCTAAACTACGCATGGGGTTGCAACGACCATCCCAGTGATTAAAATCACCGACAATACTAACGCGGCCTGCACTCGGCGCCCATACGGTAAATAACACGCCCTCAATGTCATCAACGGTATGAAGATGGCCGCCTAATTTCTTATAGATATGCCAATGCTTGCCTTCACCAAATAAATGCACATCAAATTCGGGTAATTGGGTGCCAAAGTCATACGGATCATAATTTTCATGGGTGTAACCGGCTTTATCAACCCATGCTAATTTATAATGTTCAGGTAATGTTTCATCCCCAATATAATATTCAAAAAAATCTGAGCCGGTGATACGGCTAAATGCGGTTCCGTTATGGCTTAGACTCACCGTTTCTGCGTAAGGCAAATACACCTTAATCTTGTTGTGTCCGTCAACCTGGTGACGTCCCAACACTGAAAAAGGATCATGATGCTTGGCTTGACCAATTCTAATATCGTCTAAATCTAGTACATTATCTGTTTTAATCACAATAGCCTCTTTTATGGGTGGAGCAACGGGCACGGATTCTTTCTTATTAGCCGATACAGGTTTACTTTTTCTCGGTGTTACGGCGGCAGTCTTGGTCTTTCTTGGCGCTGGATTCTTTTTAATTTTGGGCAAAACTTCAGACTCAGACGCAGTTACTTCCTGTTTTTCTGAAGTTATTTTTTTAGCATCAGAGTCAAGTGTATTATTAGAACGCTTTTTCACTTTGAATGGCCTCGGTGTAGTAGTAGAATGAATGTTGTGTGAATCTTACCAAAATAACAAACAGTTGTAATATCTATATCAACATGGAGACGAAATATGTCAGCCCCAAGCAATAACCAACCCGATCACAATGTCGGTCACTTAACCCGTAATACAATTGCATTAATATTAGCTGGTGGCCGTGGCTCAAGGTTGATGAATATGACTGATTGGCGGGCTAAACCGGCCGTTCCTTTCGGAGGTAAATTTCGAATCATAGATTTTCCTTTATCTAATTGTGTTAATTCGGGCATCCGAAAAATCGGTATACTAACACAATATAAGTCAGACTCCTTAATTCGTCACATTCAACAAGGTTGGGGATTTTTAAGAGGTGAGTTTGGCGAATATGTCGATTTAATGCCCGCCCAACAAAGACATGATGAAAACTCTTGGTACAAAGGGACAGCGGATGCTATCTTTCAAAATATAGATATTTTGAGAAGTCGTAAACCCGCGCATATTCTAATTTTAGCTGGCGATCATATTTACAAGATGGATTATGGCGCTATGTTGGCTGACCACATCCAAAAAAATGCGGACTTAACCATTGGTTGCTTAGAAGTTTCTTTAGAAGAAGCGACTGCATTTGGTGTGATGGATGTGGATGATAACCGTCGCGTTAAAGCCTTTGTTGAAAAACCAGAGAATCCACCTGTTATGCCTGGCAGAACGGATACGGCTTTAGCCTCAATGGGCATTTATATTTTTAATGCGGGCTTCTTGTTTGAACAATTACTGAAAGATGCGGATAACAAAAACTCGACTAATGACTTTGGAAAAGACATTATTCCAGCCGTGATAGATAAGTACATTGTTAATGCCTACCCCTTCTTAGACTTACAAAGCGGCGCTCAAAGTTACTGGCGTGATGTAGGAACTATTGATGCCTATTGGGCGGCCAATATGGAACTGATTGGCGTTAATCCAGGTTTAAATTTATATGATAATACTTGGCCAATCTGGACTCATCAGGAACAAACACCGCCAGCAAAATTTGTGTTTGATGATGATGAAAGACGCGGTTTAGCAGTGGACTCAATGGTATCGGGTGGCTGTGTTATTTCGGGTGCTACGATCCGTCATTCATTACTTTTTTCAAATGTACGTGTTAACTCGTTTACCTCTGTTAAAGATTCTATCGTTTTACCAGAAGCTAATATTGCGCGTCATTGCCGTATCACTAAAGCAATTATTGAAAAAGGTTGCCAAGTCCCTGAAGGCACTGTTATTGGAGAAAATAGAGAAGAGGATGAAAAAAGATTCCATGTCAGTCCAGGTGGCGTTGTTTTAGTCACTCCAGACATGCTGGGACAAAAACTGCATTATGTACGCTAATTTAATTGCTTTAAACGTTAATTAATTGTCTTAACCTAGTATAATGCCTGCGAAATAACAGCGGATTTTCGCAGGCAACTTATTTCATTAACAGGCGAACAGCTGCCTTATTACTTAGCAAGGTCATTTACTCAAGGCTCAGAGACTTCTGATCTGAGTAGAATGGTGCAACCGGGCGTTGAACATTAACTAGGGACTTTTAAAGTGAATAACCTTTTAAACAAGCGCCGTGCTGGCATACTACTCCACATCACCTCTCTTCCAGGACCCGATAAACAAGGTAACTTAGGCCAAGAAGCTTATAACTTTGTTAATTATTTACAAGATTCTGGAATTAGTGTCTGGCAAACACTACCGCTAGGTATGACCCACGCGGATGGCTCACCGTATCAATGCTTATCAGCCCATGCTGGAAATCCCTCTTTAATTGACATTGATGGCTTGGTTAATCTCAATTGGCTAGCCCCCTCAGAACAATGTGACGAATGTAAAGGCTCCCCTGTTTTTAATAAAAGTTGCTTAATCGCTAAGGTGTTAAGAGGATTCTTAGCGCGAGCGACTAAAAAAGACAAAGAAGACTACGCTAGATTTTGTAAAGAAAAAGCCTTTTGGCTGGATGATTTTGCTTTATTCATGTCGCTAAGAAAAGTGTTTAATCAGCAATGTTGGAATGAATGGCCCACCCCTTTCAAAGAAAGAGATCCTAGTGCACTCAAAGAAGCCACTCTTCGTTTAGTGGATGATATTGAATACATTAAGTTTGAACAGTACATTTTTTTTAGGCAATGGATGACTTTAAAAAATTATGCAAATCAAAGAGGTATTTTACTGTTTGGTGATATTCCCATCTTCGTGTCGTATGACAGTTCGGATGTATGGGCCAATCGCAAGGTATTTAAACTGAATAAATCAGGAGAAATGTCAGTCGTTGCCGGCGTTCCACCCGATTATTTTTCTGAAACAGGACAACGTTGGGGTAATCCACATTATGATTGGAAATATCTCAATAAAACCGGTTTCGCTTGGTGGATTGAACGTATGGAAACCCAACTAGAACAATTCGATATTTTACGAATTGATCATTTTAGAGGCTTGGAAGCCGCTTGGGAAATACCCGCTAATGAACCGACCGCACAAAATGGTGAATGGGTCAAAGCACCGGGTAGCGCTTTGTTAAAAGCCATTAAAGCAAAACTAGGGTTCATCCCTTTAGTCGCAGAAGATCTTGGCATTATCACTGCTGAAGTAGAAGCGTTGCGTGATGAGTTTAATTTACCCGGCATGAAAATTCTTCAATTTGCCTTTGGTAGCGGCAACGAAAATCCTTACTTACCCAGCCATTATGAAAGAAACTGTGTGGTGTATACCGGCACGCATGATAACGACACCACAGTAGGGTGGTCGAATACCCTTAAAGACTATGAAAGAAGCCATGTCTATGACTATCTGGGCCATTCATCAACCCCACTGCATTACATGTTAATTCAAGCCGCTTTAAGCTCTGTGGCTAACTTAGCCATTATTCCCATGCAAGATATTCTGGAATTGGGTTCAGACTCCCGTATGAATACACCAGGGACTACAGTAGGCAATTGGAAATGGCGTTTTCAATGGCAACAACTATCACATGATCAATCCACTCGATTTAACTATTTAGTCGCATTATTTGATAGAAAATCTTGATAAGATTCAGTGAGTGACTTTACGCTAAAGCCACTCACTGCCTTCAGAGAACTTATCTCTATTTATCGTGAGGGGGTTCTTTTTTAATAGCCGTTAACGGAATATTATAACTTTCGATAATCGCTTTGATTTTATCGACTTTGCTTTCAATCAATTTATCCAATTGTTGTTTTAGAGCCTTATCACCCTTACGCACACCCATTGACATCGGAAACTCAAATTTAATGGCTGGTGTCGATTTCATTGGAATCATCGTGTAGCTATTTTTGGGGCTTTGTGAGGTTACATACGCCGCTACCGGCCCCCATAAGATAACCATATCAATTTTCTTAGCTTTAAAGTCCTTATCCATTTGCATCGCCACATTATTTTCACTATCACCTGACATAGATTGATAAGAAATACCTTGTTCTAGCAAACCGTTTTGTTGCATCCATGTCGTGCCTGGCCCGCGATCAAACATGGCTATTTTTAACTTGTCTTGTCTTTCTAAGGGTAGATCAATTAATTGACTAGGCTCTTTAATATCATCCCACCCTCTATTTTTTGCAATTAACAACACATAAGTTGATTGATAATAAGGGGTTGTCGTTAAGGTTAAATCGTAGCCTGTTGGCACACCCATGACCACGTCACACTTAAATTGATCAGTGCCTGCATTCCATTCATCAACGTCCGCGGTTAAGGTATTGCGGATAAAGCCAATGCGTTGAGCAAACCAAGTGTATTCAACTGTCTGACCTAATTCTTTGGCAAATAACTCAGCAATTTTATTTTCGAAGCCTTGCTCATCTTTAATCGAGTAGGGAGGATTAAGGGGATCAGCACAAACTTTAAACTTTTTATTTTCTATAGCAGAAGCAGAGGCCATTACAAAAGATAAACAGAGGCCTGCAACAATGTGTTGGGTAGCACGCATTTTGATTCCTTTTAAAAAACGATAAACAGGTGATTGATTGGGTGAATCATTTTACAATCATTCTTCAATTTTTAACAAAAAAAAAGGCTTACCAACTGGTAAGCCTTTTAATTTATGGCGTCCCCAAGGGGGTTCGAACCCCTGTTACCGCCGTGAAAGGGCAGTGTCCTAGGCCGCTAGACGATGGGGACTAAAACTAGTTTAGTCCGGCCTAAAATTAATCACAAAGATTAACCTTAACAACTAAAAACAATAAACTTAAAAAATGGCGTCCCCAAGGGGGTTCGAACCCCTGTTACCGCCGTGAAAGGGCAGTGTCCTAGGCCGCTAGACGATGGGGACTAGCTATCTTTTAATCTATTTACATTACTTTTGGTGGAGCCAAGCGGAATCGAACCGCTGACCTCAACACTGCCAGTGTTGCGCTCTACCAATTGAGCTATGGCCCCAAGTAAAGAACGGGTATTATACAGTAAATATCCGTTCTGTCCAACACTATTTTAATTCTTAATAAAATCAATCGCCCTTTCTAAACGAACCAAGGTTTTTTCACGCCCTAACAACGTTAAGGTTACATCAATTGCGGGGGATACCGCTGAACCACAGATCGCAACACGCAAGGGCTGAGCCACTTTTCCCATGTTAAGATCTAAATCTGCAGCCAAATCAACAATGACTTGATGTAAAGGCTCTGCTTGCCAATCGACTAAGGCAGTTAATCTATCACGTAACTGCGCCAGAATCTCATCAGTGCCCGCCGTAAAATTCTTTTTAACGGCTTTTTCATCATAAGACTCAAATTCTTTATAGAAATAAATACTTGAGTTCGCCATTTCAACTAAGGTTTTACTGCGTTCTCTTTGTGCCTTTACCATATCAACCAAATCCGGCCCTTGAGTGGGATCAAGTCCCAACTGCCCAATATGCCAACTTAAGTGACGTGCCACATGGGCAGGATCACTATTCATAATATATTGATGATTCAACCACAATAACTTTTCCATGTTAAAGGTAGAGGCTGAGACATTGACATCCTCTAATTCAAAATACGCCACCATCTCATCAAGGGTGAATATTTCTTGATCACCATGCGACCATCCTAACCGCACTAAATAATTAAGCAACGCGTCCGGTAGATAGCCGTCATCACGAAATTGCATCACACTGACCGCACCGTGACGTTTAGATAAACGCGCCCCATCTGCCCCCAGAATCATCGGTAAATGCGCATACTGAGGTAATTCAGCATCCAGGGCTTTAAGAATGTTCATCTGCCTTGGTGTATTATTAATATGATCGTCACCTCGGATAACGTGAGTCACTTTCATATCCATATCATCGACTACGACCGTTAAGTTGTAGGTCGGTGTGCCATCGGCTCTAGCGATAATTAAATCATCTAATTCTTTATTACCAACAACAATCTCACCTTTCACTAAATCGGGAATGGTAACCACACCATCCACTGGATTTTTAAAACGAATCACCGCTTCTCGGCTCTCATCCCTACCGACTAACTCTCTACACTTACCGTTATAACGTGGCTTTTCCTTGTTAGCCATTTGCTCAGTACGCAACTGTTCTAATTCGTCTTTGCTACAATAACAATAGTAGGCGTCACCTTGATCTAACAACTGCTGAATAATTTCTTTATACCGATCAAAGTGGTGCGTTTGATAAAAAGGACCGGCATCGTAATCCAACCCTAACCAAGCCATTCCTTCAAGAATAGCGTTAACCGATTCTTGAGTTGAACGCTCTAAATCGGTATCTTCAATGCGCAAAATAAACTGCCCACCATGTTTACGCGCATACAGCCAAGAAAATAAAGCAGTTCGGGCACCGCCGACATGCAAGTAACCCGTTGGACTTGGGGCAAAACGTGTTGTTATACTCATGTTCTTATTTAGTCAGTAAAATTCTTTTAGCGTATTCAGTTGGCAGTTGTTTAGCCGCACTTAAACGCATTGCTTGGTAACTAAAAGCAACGCCGCCTTTAGCGACATCATTTTTGCCAGTTAACGCCATCGCAGTTGTATTGCCTTTAGCGGCCGCTTTTTCATACCATTGGGTTGCTGTTTTAACATCATTCTTCACACCCAAGCCTCGGTCGTACATAGCTGCAACAATCATTTCAGCATCAACATTACCCTGTTGCGCCGCTTTTAAAAACCATTCAAAAGCCTGTTGCTCATCTTTCTCAACCTCAGAGCCTACTAAATACATAGCACCCAATCTAGCCTGAGCCTTACTATCGCCTTGCTCCGCCGTTTTCTGTAGATTGACAGAGAGGCCTGACTCATCTGCATTTGCCTGTAAAGCACACGCCAAGATACCGACCGTTGCCAGCCATTTAATAAATTTATACATTAATTAGATCCTGAAGAAATAACGTGTAAACCGCCCATATAAGGCAGCAAAGCCTCAGGAATAGTGATATTCCCATCAGCGTCTTGATAATTTTCCATAACAGCAATCAGCGTTCTGCCTGCCGCTAAACCAGAGCCATTTATAGTATGTACTAACTCAGGTTTACCGGTTTCAGGATTGCGCCAACGTGCCTGTAAACGACGGGCCTGAAAATCTCTAAAATTACTGCAAGATGAAATCTCTCGATAAGCACCCTGCCCTGGCAACCACACTTCAAGATCATAAGTTTTAGCGGATGAAAAACCTGTATCACCTGCACACAACAGCATCTTGCGATACGGTAAATTCAATTTCTTTAAAATATTTTCAGCATGTTGCGTTAACTCTTCATGCGCTTGCTCTGAGTCTTCAGGCTTAACGATTTGCACTAACTCGACTTTTTCAAATTGATGCTGACGAATCATACCTCTTACATCACGCCCATAAGCACCTGCTTCACTTCTAAAACAAGGACTGTGACACACATACTTTAAGGGCAAATCTTTTGCCTCAATAATGTCATCGCGAACCCGATTAGTCACTGGCACTTCAGCAGTTGGGATCAGATATAAAGCCGGCTCATCACTGGCCTTAAATAGATCTGCTTCAAACTTAGGTAACTGCCCCGTGCCTCTTAAACTCTGCGCATTGACTAAAAAAGGCACATACGTTTCATCATAGCCATGATCAGCGGCATGGGTATCTAGCATCAATTGGATAATAGCACGTTGTAATCTAGCCAAAGGACCGGTTAAGACCACAAACCGACTACTTGCAATTTTAACGCCTAATTCAAAATCAATGCCTTTTAACTGCGTGCCTAAATCAACATGATCTTTAGCTTCAAAATCAAACACAGGCACATCGCCCCAACGAGACAATTCGACATTCAATTCTTCAGACTTACCTTCTGGCACAGAGGCATCTAAAATATTGGGAATGCCTTCCATCAGCACTTCCATTTGTTGCTGAATGGCAGACAATTCTGTTTCAGCCGTTTTGAGAGCATCTCCAAACTGCTGAACTTCATCTAATAAGGCCTGAACATCTTGACCTTTTGCTTTAGCCTGACCAATGGCTTTTGAACGACTGTTGCGTTCATTTTGTAATTCCTGAGTTTTAATCTGCACGGCTTTACGTCGAACTTCTAAGTCGACATAAAACTCTGGATTAAAATTAAATGAACGTCGTTTCAATTGCTCTGTGACAAAATCCAGATCGGTTCTAAATAAACGAGGGTCTAGCATGACAATTTTATACCTTATCTATAAACGTAATTTACCCAGTAGGGCATGTTAATTTTAAATCTTTTTTACAACAACACGCGCTCAATACCACCTTTAGACGCATGTTTAATATAATTTTTCATCCAATCTTTACCTAAGACATTACGAGCAATTTCAACCACAATATAATCAACATCTAATTGCTCTTCACCCTCTTCAAAACGCTGTAAACCTTGGACGCACGAAGGACAAGACGTCAGCATTTTAACCTTGCCCTCATAGCCATCCTCACGTAACTGATTGGTATTCTTTTGTAATTCAGTCGCTTTACTAAAACGAACTTGAGTTGAAATATCAGGACGTGCAACGGCTAAAGTACCCGACTCTCCACAACAGCGCTCAGACTTGACCACTCCTGCACCGACCAAACCTTCAACCGTCTTCATTGGGTCTTGTTGTTTCATAGGACTATGACAAGGATCGTGATACAAATAACGCGTGCCATTAACACCCTCTAACTTGACGCCCTTTTCAAGTAAATATTCATGAATATCGACCATTCGACAACCCGGGAATATCTTATCAAATTCATAATCTAACAACTGATCAAAACAGGTTCCACAACTCACTACCACCGTCTTAATATCTAAATAATTTAAGGTATTGGCAACACGATGGAACAACACTCGATTATCAGTGGTTATTTTTTGGGCTTTATCAAATTGTCCGGCCGCGCGTTGCGGATAACCACAACACAAATAACCCGGCGGTAAAACGGTTTGTACACCAATCTCGTAAAGCATCGCTTGGGTGGCTAAACCAACCTGGGAAAATAAGCGCTCAGAACCACAACCCGGAAAATAAAACACCGCCTCAGAATCAGCTTGTGTTTTAGCTCGATCACGAATAATAGGTACCACTTGATCACTTTCAACCCCTAACAAGGCTCTCGCCGTTTTAGAAGGTACATTATCTGGCATTTTTCGATTCGTAAAATGAAGTACAAACTCACGCATCGCCGGTTTACCCGTTGAAGACGGTGGCGCTATCAACTGCGACTTTCCCCAAGGCCGTAAAAAGAAATGTCCGATCCGCTGCGCCTTGTAAGACCATTCAATCAACAACTTACGCATCAACTTAATACTGTTAGGTCGACCCGTTGATAAGAAAGCAATCGCGGCGGATTTAACCGGATTAAAACTCTGCTTGCCCATCTTACGTAACAAATTACGCATATTCATAGATACATCGCCAAAATCTATATCCACTGGACACGGATTAAAGCATTTATGACAAACCGTACAATGATCCGCTACATCCTCAAACTCTTTCCAATGCGTAATCGAAATGCCTCTGCGCGTTTGCTCTTCGTATAAAAACGCTTCAATTAACAAAGAGGTCGCCAATATTTTATTACGCGGCGAATACAATAAATTTGCCCGAGGCACATGGGTGGCACAGACCGGTTTACATTTACCACAACGTAAACAATCTTTAATCGAATCCGAAATAGCCCCAATATCGCTTTGTTGCATAATCAGCGATTCATAGCCCATTAAACTAAAAGAAGTGGTATAGGCCGCGTGCATATCGGAACCCGGCATTAACTTGCCTTGATTAAAGCGCCCCTCAGGATCTACTTCCTGCTTATACGCATGAAAACTGGCTAATTCTTCTGTCGTCAAGAACTCATACTTCGTAATACCAATACCATGCTCACCCGAGATAACCCCATCCAAGGAACGAGCAAGCAACATAATGCGTTCAACCGCATTATTGGCTTCTTGCAACATTTCATAATTATCAGAATTAACCGGCAAATTGGTATGAACATTACCATCACCCGCGTGCATGTGTAAGGCAATAAACACCCGCCCACGCAACACTTCTTTATGTACGGCAATAACACGTTCAATAACCGGCTTAAAATTATCCCCGGCAAAAATCTTTTTTAAACGCGGTAATAATTCTACTTTCCAAGACACTCTCAACGAATGATCTTGTAAACGATGAAACACGGTCGGATTTTCAGCACGATTAGTGAGTTCTGTCACCGTAATCCCATGCTCAATAAACTGCCGCTCTGCCTTTATTAAAGGCATATCTAAATGCTCATAAAGCCACTGCCAGCGTTCTTGTAATTGATGGATCACTGCAAGCGCTTGCTCTCGTCTATCCCCTATTAACTCGGCCGCATCCACACCTTGCTCATAAAATCGCAAAGGTAAGTCACCGGTTAAAAGTTGACTTAAGGACTGACATAAACGTAATTTATTACGCAACGATAATTCAATATTAATACGTTCAATGCCGTCACAATAATCGCCCATACGCGGCAAAGGAATGACCACATCTTCATTAATTTTAAAGGCGTTGGTATGCTTAGCAATGGCGGCGGTACGCGCTCTATCTAACCAAAAGGTTTTACGGGTTTCAGGACTCACCGCAATAAAGCCTTCGGCACCTCGATCATTACATAAACGCACCACCTCAGAAGCGGCTAAAGCGACTTGTTTATCATCATCACCGACAATATCGCCAATCAAGACCATTTTTGGAAGGCCATGGTTTTTAGCTTTGCTTGAATAACCGACCGCCTTAACGTAACGTTCGTCTAAATGCTCAAGACCTGCCAACATCACGCGTAACTCACCGCTTTTAGGTAGTGCTGCAAGATAATCCCGAATCTCTACAATCGCTGGCACGGCTTCACGGACTTGCCCATAAAATTCCAAACAGAAGGTACGAACCACGGGCGGCATTTTATGAAGAATCCATCGAGCGGAGGTAATAATACCGTCACAGCCTTCTTTTTGAATGCCCGGTAAGCCCCCTAAAAACTTATCGGTCACATCCTTGCCTAATTCACCTTTTCGAAAATTGGCGCCTGGAATGATTAAGTCTTCTTCAGAAAGGAGTTTTTCATTTTTAGCATCGTAGCGTCTTAACACAAAGGCTACTTGCTCTTGATCATGAATCTTGCTTAAGTTATGGTTAAAGCGTTCAACCTCCAACCAATTACCGTCCGGTGTCACCATGCGCCAAGATAATAAATTATCTAAAGCCGTTCCCCATAACACGGCTTTTTTACCCCCCGCATTCATGGCCACATTACCACCGATACAAGAAGCATCTGCCGAAGTAGGATCACAGGCAAATACTAAACCAACCGAATCAGCCACGTCCATCACTCGACGCGTCACGACACCGGCACCGGTATAAATCGTCGCATAAGATTCTTCGACACCCGGTAACACACTGTTATGCTCAACTTGACCAATATCAATTAACTTTTCAGTATTAATCACCGCAGAATATAACGTCAGAGGCACCGCACCACCGGTGTAACCCGTACCACCCCCACGCGGAATAATCGTTAAACCTAACTTAATACAATCCCGAACCATATATCCTACTTCTTCTTCAGTACTGGGATATAAGACCACAAACGGATATTCAACACGCCAATCGGTCGCATCGGTCACATGAGAAACTCGTGCAAAGCCATCAAAACAAATATTATCTTTACGGGTGTGTTTAGATAAGAGTGCTAAGGCTTTACGTCTTAATTCACGAGTGCGCTCAAAATGCGCTTCAAAGGTATTGACGGCATCATGCGCGGCATCACTTAACAACTTAACCCGGCGCACACGATCTGGATGTTCTGATTCATCAGAACTGTCTCGTTGATTTAATTGCTTAAGCCGATGACGCAAGGCCTCTAACAAGGCTTTACGACGTTTACGATTATCTAATAAGTCGTCTTCAAGGTAAGGATTACGCTGAACGGCCCAAATATCACCTAAAACCTCAAAAAGCATTTTAGCCGATCGACCTGTGACACGCTCACCGCGCAACGATTCAAGAATTTGCCAACTGTCTTCGCCAAGTAAGCGAATCACAATCTCACGATCTGAAAAAGAAGTGTAGTTATAAGGAATTTCGCGTAACCGCACGGGTGACGCCTCGGAAAATAACGGAGTAAAGATAGAATCCACTGAAAATCTGCTTAAAGTTATTGATTTTATCTATTGTAACACTCGAAGGTATAGTGGAAAATAATTTTAAGTGATCGCTATTGCGTCAACATTTGCACTTTATTGACCAGTTGATTTATTATTTGCACAACCTGAGCCGGTTGCTCATCCATCACTGTCAGACATTTTTTATAATCTGCTAATTGAATACAAAATTGTTGACTACTGACATCATTCATTTTTAAAGCCATCGTGACCACTTGATTGTCACTCTTTAAAATAACCCGTTTTTTAAGGGTATACGTATCTGACAATTCAAAAAAATGACTTTTATAAATATCATTCAGTAATTGCATGACGCTTTCTTCTGAAAACTTAAATTCTTTTCTAACCGACTCACTGGCCTTGTGCAGCACATACTCACCCTGACCATTACCAGACAAGGTAATTTCATAGTTACTATGAAGCATCGGATTAGCCTGATATAAAAAAGAAATATTAACTTGGCTTAATAAATAATTTTGAGGGGGGCTTAATAAAAGACCATCTTTTTGGGCTGCAAAAACATTATTCATTAAAAAAAACCACCCTAAGACCATACTATACTTTTGCTTAGTCCAAAGCATGACTTGCTCCTCACCCATACAAAAAAGGGTGCCTATGTATTACACACGACACCCAGTTCCATCTATCACTTCAAGCTAACATTAAAGCGTCTTACGTTTGCGCTGAAAACCTAACACGGCCATTATGCCACTCAACATAAGCCAAACTGCACTAGGCAAAGGTACGGCTGTTACGTTGACATAACCAATATCCTTTAAAATTCCTAGCTCAATGGGCCCTAATGTTCTCACATCTAAACCTAAATTATGTGCAGCCGCATTCATGATTGACGTATTAGTCACCGAACTCTTATCGTCCAAATGAGCAATACTGCTACCCGCAGAAAAAGGATTAGGTGAATAAATAGGTATACCTTGTCCACCATTAGCGGCGATTGCATTGGCGCCATTAAATAACACCCCTGCCGCATTAGTCGTTCCGGCAGTTAAAGCCCCCACTTTAGTAGCATCGAAGATACCAGAAGAATTAATTAACTTATTTCCAGAAGAATCCGTTAAAAAACTATCAAAGGTTGTCCATGTATCTGCTGTTCCTAGAGCATTAAGCGCAAAGCCTAAACCACCGGCCCCCACATTTGAACCAAAACCAAACGAATGCAATAACTCATGTATTGCCGTAGAAGTAAAATCATATTGTGATGAACTTGGAGCATTCGTTAAGCCCCAATTCCAATTAAAGTTCCAATTAATTTCCCCATCAGCAGCGGTAGCATTCTCATCTACACCACCATTAGAAAGTATTTTTTCCTGAACAACAGTCGGTTGAAAAGATCCCGGAACAAGATATTGACCACTTCCAGCCGACGCTAAGGTACCATCATTGGCACTATACGAAACCACATCATAGGTTAAGTTTGCAGTGTAATTTACAAAATAATTGCCTAAAAGACTAGCCGCGTTACTTAAAGCTGATTGTCTAGCGGCTCCGTAGGTAGGGTCATCAAAACCATGACCGTCAACAGAAGGTGTATAGTTAAAGGTAAAACTTAAGGCCGCTTGAGTCGTTTGAGTAAAACTTCCTAGAAACATAGCGCTCATTAAAACTAACGGCTTTAGATAACTCGGTTTTTGAAACTTTTCTTTTGAAATATTCATAATTTTACCAAAGATTGAAAGGGGAAATAATCAGTTATATCAGATACTATTAACCCTATAAATATTAATTATTGTTAGAATATTTATATGATCACTAAACTCAGCGGCTCAATTGTCACTCAAACACTATTTAATTGCAAATAATTTTTCAACATGCTTAAACAAAAGCAACCGTACGTAAATATACGTCCCCCTCCTCTGCACTAATTAATACAGCCAAACAGCACAAGTTGTTGAATATTCAACAATCACATCTCCAAGTAAGCAGGCTCAACTTTCTAAGTCTATCAAAATCACCCCGTAAACAACACGTCAACGCCTTAACCATAAATAGGCATACTAATTGCTATTTAATTTTATTTTAATACCGTTATGCTTAACTTGCCTTATGATAGATTGAAGTTTTTGCCAAACTTATCGTACAATTCACTAAGTAGACATTGAGTTCCTCCCATTCTCACACCTTAATATACTAACGATTTTCAGCATGAATCAATCTAAGCAAGATCTTTCATCTATCCGACCTAAGCGTAACAAATTTATTCTATTAAGTTTTTTAAGTATTTTTATCCTTACCGGTGTTGGGTTTTATTTTTTACACACCCCCAATAGCACAGAAGATAAAGTAGGTTCTCATAAGGGTGGTAAAAACCATTCTGATGACGATGCACCCACACCCGTCAGTGCTGAAACAGTAAAAGCCGGCGACTTTTCTGTTTATTTAAACGGTCTAGGCACTGTAACCGCTTTACGTACAGTCACTGTTAAACCTAGAGTCGACGGAGAACTCATTAAAGTCGCCTTTACAGAAGGTCAAATGGTGAAACAAGGCGATTTACTGGCTGAAATTGATCCTCGCCCCTTTGAAATACAACTACAGCAAATGGAAGGCCAACTGCTTAGAGACGAAGCGTTATTAAAAAATGCTCAACTAGATCATACCCGCTATCTCAAATTGCTGGAACAAGACTCCATCGCGGCTCAACAAACGATCACCCAAGAAGCCCAAGTAAAGCAGTACCAAGGCGTCGTATTGATGGATAAAGCCCAAGTTAACAATGCAAAACTACAACTTAACTATGCTCATCTCAGTGCGCCTATTTCGGGTCGAGTCGGTTTACGCCAAATCGATCAAGGCAATATCGTACACGCTAATGATACCAACGGACTCGTTGTTATTACTCAACTGCAACCCATTAGCGTCATATTCACCTTACCCGAAGATAAAGTTCAACCGCTTATTAAACGTTGGCGCTCTAATGAACCCGTTATTATTCAAGCGTATGATAGAAGCGGAAAAAATAAACTTGCAGAAGGTCGCTTATTAGCCCTCGATAACCAAATTGATTCAACCACCGGCACACTCAAACTAAAAGCCCAATTTGACAATAACGACAGTGCGCTGTTTGCCAACCAATTCGTTAACATCCGTATGCTATTAGAAGTGCAACACAATGTGATTCAAATCTCCAGTGCCGCCATTCAGCAAGATACAGAAGGCGCCTTTGTCTATGTGATAACCCCCGATAACACCGCTCAAATACGCAGAGTTAAAGTGGGGGCTGCAGAAGCGGATAAAGTAACCATTGAAAACAACCTGACCGCCAACGAAACCGTGGTAATAGAAGGGTTTGACCGACTACACGAAGGTAGCAAAGTCGATGTCTCTAAAAAAGATGGACAAACTGTGGCCGCGACCGCTGAAACTATAGCGGCCTCTGAGAACAAATCTCGTAAACGAAATAAACATTAATGCTTATGACCCCCTCTACGCAATCTCAAACGAGTTTTAACCCGTCCAGACTGTTTATTTTAAGACCTGTTGCGACCTCACTATTAATGATCGCCTTATTATTAGTGGGCGTACTGGCTTATCGACTCCTGCCCATTTCAGCGTTACCCCAAGTCGATTATCCAACCATTCAAGTGGTCACACTCTATCCAGGGGCCAGTCCCGATGTGATGACCTCGGTCATTACCGCGCCTTTAGAACGACAATTTGGACAAATGCCGGGCTTAACTCAAATGTCGTCAACGAGTTCGGGGGGCGCTTCGGTCATTACCTTACAGTTTACTTTAAACTTAGATTTAGATATCGCCGAACAATCTGTCCAAGCCGCTATTAATGCCGCCGCCAGTTTTTTGCCAAACGATTTACCTCAAGCTCCCATCTACAGTAAGGTCAACCCGGCTGACACGCCTATTATGACGTTGGCAATTCGCTCTAAGTCACTGCCTCTTTATAAAGTTGAAGACTTAGTGGACACCCACTTAGCCCAAAAAATCTCTCAATTACCGGGTGTTGGCTTAGTCGGTATCAGTGGAGGACAACGCCCCGCGGTGCGAATACAAGTTAACCATAAGGCTTTAGCGGCTTACGGAATTAGCTTAGAAGATATCCGAACCACGGTAGCCGCCGCCAATGTTAATCAGCCTAAAGGGATGCTTAACGGGCCGTTACGTTCTGCCATTATCGACAGCAATGATCAAATCCGCTCACCGGCAGAATACCGTGAACTGGTGATTGCTTATCGTAATGGCGCGCCGGTTCGGTTAGCAGAAGTCGCCGCCGTCATAGACAGTGCTGAAAATGTGCGTTTAGCCGCTTGGGCAAATGACCAAGCCGCTGTTATCGTCAATATTCAACGCCAACCCGGCGCCAATGTCCTTGAAGTGGTCGATGACATTAAAGAACTACTGCCCGAATTACAAGCCTCTTTACCTTTAAGTATTGAAGTGATGCCCTTAACCGATCGGACTGTCACCATCCGCGCGTCTATTCATGATGTGCAATTTGAACTACTACTCGCTATCGTGCTAGTGGTGATGGTTATTTTTCTATTTTTACGCAATGCCCCTGCGACGATTATTCCCGGTGTTGCGGTGCCCCTGTCCTTAGTGGGTACTTTTGCGGTGATGTACCTAGCCGGCTTCAGTATCAACAACTTAACTCTCATGGCGCTGACCATTGCAACCGGCTTTGTCGTAGACGATGCCATCGTGGTCATCGAAAATATATCCCGTTATATTGAGCGCGGTGAATCCCCTTTAAAGGCCGCCTTAAAAGGCTCTGAACAAATCGGCTTTACGATTATCTCGCTGACCTTTTCACTCATTGCGGTACTAATCCCCTTACTGTTTATGAGCGATGTGGTCGGGCGTTTGTTTAGAGAATTTGCGATTACCTTAGCGGTGGCTATTTTAATTTCCGCGGTTGTGTCTCTTACCCTGACCCCTATGATGTGCGCCAAACTATTAAAGGTAAAGCCTGAACACGACACTGAAAAATCCAACGATTGGTTCGATCAATTCATTGCTCTTTATGGACGTAGCTTAGAGTGGGTCTTAAAACGTCAATCATTAACCTTGTTAGTCTTTTTTGCCACCGTTGGCTTAACAGTCTCACTCTATATTGCCATCCCTAAAGGCTTTTTTCCTATCCAAGACACTGGGGTTATTCAAGGCATTTCTGAAGCGCCACAAAATGTGTCTTTTGCTGCAATGGCAGACTATCAACAAAAATTAGCCACCGTTATTCTTGAAGATCCCGCCGTCGAAAACTTATCGTCTTTTATTGGTGTTGATGGCGTTAACACCACACCGAATAGTGGGCGCTTCTTAATTAATCTTAAGCCTCATGCAGAACGAACAGAAAGTGCTAGTGCCGTTATCGCCCGTTTAAAACCTAAATTAGCGCAATTAAACGGCGTGACCTTGTATTTACAACCGCTACAAGACCTCACGATGGAAAACCGCGTCAGTCGCACTCAATACCAATTTACCTTGGAAACCCCAGACCCAGAATTGCTTAATCTCTGGACACAACGCTTGGTTAAACGTTTAGCAGACGAACCTGAATTTAGCGATGTTAACAGTGATGTACAAGATCAAGGCCAACAAGTCTATGTGAATATTGATCGAAGCACTGCCAGTCGGCTAGGTGTCAGTACGGCCGCCATTGATAACACCCTATACAGTGCTTACGGGCAACGCTTAGTCTCAACTATTTTTACCCAAGCGAATCAATATCGTGTGGTGCTTGAAGTCGATCCTTCCGCTCAAAACTCACCCGAAACCCTCAATGATCTTCGTATTCCTTCCAGTAACGGGACGCAAGTGCCTTTATCCGCGATTGCTGATATATCTGAACGCTCAACAGCGTTATCCATTAGTCACCTTGATCAATTTCCAGTCGCGACTTTATCGTTTAATTTAGCAGAGGATGCGTCTTTAGGTGATGCCGTTAAAGCCATTGACCGGATCAAAGCAGACATTAACTTACCCCTCAGCATACGCACGAATTATCAAGGGGCCGCGCTGGCGTTTAAAGCCTCATTGGATCATACCTTGTGGTTAATTTTGGCCGCTATCATTACCGTTTATATTGTATTAGGTGTGTTGTATGAAAGTTATATCCATCCCCTAACTATTTTATCGACACTGCCTTCAGCGGGTGTGGGGGCCTTATTGGCCTTAATGATTTCAGGCGGCGATCTAGGCATTATTGGCATTATCGGCATTATTTTATTAATTGGTATTGTTAAAAAGAACGCCATCATGATGATTGACTTTGCCCTAGAAGCCGAACGCAAGCAACACTTACCCCCCAGAGAGGCCATCTACCAAGCCTGCTTATTACGCTTTAGACCTATTTTAATGACCACTATGGCCGCTTTATTAGGGGCCTTACCTCTAATGCTGGGCACTGGAGTAGGCTCAGAATTGCGTCATCCTTTAGGAATCACCATGGTAGGAGGCTTATTAGTCAGTCAATTATTGACCTTATACACGACCCCTGTTATTTACTTAGGGATGGATAAACTCGCTAAAAACCTATCGAGTTGGCTTAAGCTAAACCCACCTGAAACACGTGAACCGATTGAACAGCTTAAAAACGACAGGGGTTTATAATGAATTTATCGGCTTTATTCATTAATAGACCGGTAGCCACCACCCTGCTCACCATTGCCATTGCTTTAGCGGGGTCATTGGCTTTTATCAACTTGCCGGTCTCTTCTTTACCTCAGGTTGATCTACCCACCATCAGTGTGCAAGCACAGTTACCGGGTGCCAGTGCAGAAACCATGTCCAGTTCGGTGGCCACACCTTTAGAAAGGGCTTTAGGTCGTATTGCAGGTATTACTGAAATGACCTCCAGCAGTACAGTCGGCTCCACTCAAATCACCCTTCAATTTGATTTAAATCGAGACATCAATGGGGCCTGTAAAGACGTGCAAGCGGCTATTAATGCCGCCACGACTATGTTGCCGACCAACATGCCTTCTCGCCCCAGTTATAGACGCTTTAATCCTGCGGATTCTCCAATCTTAATTTTAGCGTTAACCTCTGAGCATTTAACCCGGGGTCAATTGTATGATATTGCCTCAACCAATTTAGCGCAGAAAATCTTACAAATTCCAGGTATGGGACAAGTACAGCTGGGCGGCGCGTCTTTGCCTGCCGTGCGGATAGATCTCAACCCTAATGCCTTGAATAAATATGGTATTGGCCTAGAAGACGTGCGAGCGACTATTAATCAAACTAACGTCAATCGGCCTAAAGGCGTGATAGAAGACGGTGCGCAGCGTTGGCAAATTTTAGCGAATGATCAAGCTAAAAAAGCCGCGGATTATTTGCCCTTAATTGTCAGTTACAAAAATGGCGCCCCCGTCACGATTGCAGACTTAGGCAAAGCCGAGGATTCTGTTGAAGACTTACGTAATACCGGACTTAAAAATGGCAAACCTTCCGTACTGCTCATTTTAACCAAACAACCTACCGCTAATGTCATCCAAACTGTAGATGCCGTGCTCGCTTTATTACCTGAATTACGCGCGACCGTGCCAGATTCTGTTGAATTATCCGTGGTGGTCGATCGATCGATGACCATCCGTTCCTCTATTACTGAAGTGGAACACAGTTTATTAATTGCCATTGCCTTAGTGATCTTAGTGGTTCTGGTCTTTTTAAGGAACTTTCGCTCCGCCTTAGTTCCGATTATCGCGGTGCCGGTCTCACTGATAGGTGCTTGTGGAGTCATATACTTTTTTAACTACAGTCTGAATAATCTCACCCTAATGGCCTTAACCATCTCCACGGGCTTTGTGGTTGATGATGCTATTGTGGTTTTAGAAAACACGAATCGCCATATCGAAAAAGGGGTACCTCCGTTTAAAGCGGCCTTACTGGGTGCAAAAGAAGTGGGCTTTACTGTGATGGCCATGAGCGTGTCACTGATTGCTGTGTTCTTACCGATTTTATTAATGGGCGGCGTGGTAGGCCGAATATTTAGAGAGTTTGCCGTCACCCTCTCCGCTGCGGTATTAGTTTCGTTATTAATCTCACTCACCGTTACTCCTATGCTCTGCGCCCGCTGGCTAGGTAAAGAAAGCCCTAATCATGGTCGTATTTATATTGGCATCGGACTCGCTTTTGATGCGTTACAAAGACAGTATGAAACGTCTCTAAGATGGGCACTTCGTCATAGTCGCATCATGATGCTTATTTTATTAGGCACCATTGGTTTAAACATTCACTTATACAGCGTTATTGATAAAGGCTTTTTTCCTAATCAAGACGGCGGTAGACTATTGGGTGAAATACAAGCGGACCAAGGCACTTCCTTTATCTCCGTACAAAAAAAACTCGCCGAATTTTCGGCACTGTTAATGCAAGATAAAGCCGTGGTTAATGTCGCTGGATTTAGTGGTGGTGGCGGTTTTGGTTCAAGTAGCAATAGCGCTAGAATCTTTGTGGTCCTTAAACCACACAACGAGCGTGAACCCATTGAAGAAGTCATGGGGCGATTACGTAACAAAGTCAGTCGAATTTCAGGTGCTAATTTACACATGTTTCCAGCACAAGAATTACGAGTGGGCGGCAGACCGTCGTTTGGTTCTTATGATTTTTCCTTACAAGCAGATGATTTAGCGCTACTGAGAGAATGGATGCCGAAAGTCATCGCGGCACTCTCTAAATTACCCGAATTAACGGACGTTAACACCAGCCAACAAGACAAAGGTCAACAAATTGGCCTAGTGGTCGATAGAGCGATGGCCTCTCGCTATGGGATTTCACAATCGATGATTGATACCACGCTCAATGACTCTTTTGGGCAACGACAAGTATCGGTCATTTATAACCCTTTAAATCAATATCGGGTCGTGATGGAATTGGCACCCGAATATTGGCAAAGCACAGAAGCCTTAAAACAAGTATATATTAATATCCCGGCAACGCGCGCCCCTGACGGCACTCAAGTCGCGGCACATCAAGTCCCCTTATCGGCTGTCGCCAGTTTTGCACCAACGACGACCCCACTCTCGGTCAATCATCAAGGTCAGTTTGCAGCAGCGACCCTGTCTTTTAATTTAAAACCGGGGATTTCACTCTCAACGGCCACCGAACTCATCGAAAAAACCATGCGTGATATCGGAGTACCTGTTTCAGTACAAGGGAGTTTTCAGGGGTCAGCCAAAGCCTTTATCGAATCGATGCGTAATCAGCCTTATTTAATCTTGGCGGCTTTAGTCAGTATTTATCTAGTCTTAGGTATTCTCTATGAAAGCTATATTCATCCGTTAACGATTTTATCCACCCTACCCTCTGCCGGTGTAGGCGCCTTATTAGCTTTAATGGCGTGCGATACCGAGTTTAGTATTATCGCTTTGATTGGAGTTATTTTATTAATCGGTATCGTTAAAAAGAATGCCATTATGATGATCGATTTTGCCCTCTATGCAGAACGCGAACACGACTTAGACCCTAAAGAGGCTATTTTTCAAGCCTGTGTTCTGCGCTTTCGACCTATTATGATGACCACCTTGGCCGCGTTGTTTGGCGCTTTACCGTTGGCTTTGGGCACCGGTTACGGTGCAGAACTGCGTCGTCCTTTAGGTATTGCCATTGTGGGTGGTTTGATTTTTAGTCAACTCCTGACTTTATACACCACGCCGGTCGTTTACATTTATTTAGATCGCTTTAGGCTCTGGTGCCAACACCGTTTTTTTAACCGCGCCGCTACCGCAGCGGCTAAACATCCCGTTTAGTCACACCGAGATTTTATGAATTTTCGTATCATTCCCGCTATTACCTGTTCCTTACTCATCAGCCAACTGACTGCTTGTACAGTGGGACCGGATTATAAAAAACCCACCCTCAACCTACCCGACAATTTCAAAGAATTAGAAGGTTGGAAACAGGCGCAACCCCCTGAAGAATTCCTGCCCGATAAATGGTGGGAAATCTTTAAAAATGCTGAACTCAATCAACTTGAAGAACAGGTTAACACGGCCAATCAATCCATCTTACAAGCCGAATCGCAATATAAGATGTCGCAGTCCTTGGTGCAATCAGCCACTGCGGCTTATTTTCCAACTGCCGGCGCCACAGCAACCACTAACCGGTTTCGAGCGGCGAGTGGCCAAAGCGTGGCCGTAAGCGGCGTTAAATCTTTGTTTGGTGGCGTCATTAGTGTGGCTTGGGCACCTGATCTGTTTGGTGGTGTCAGAAGACAAGTCGAATCAAATACTTCAACGGCTCAATCTAGGGCGGCGACCTTGCACGCGTTACGCTTAACAAACCAAGCTACACTGGCCCAAAGTTATTTTCAAATCAGAACCCTAGATACCCAGATAAAACTGTTTAATGACACCGTAGCCACCTACGAAAAAACCCTGAGAATCATAAAAAATCGCTATGAAGCAGGCGTAGCGGCTAAATCAGATATTAAACAAGCCGAATTACAATTAGAATCGTCTCGGGCGCAAGCGGTTAACCTAGGCATTCAACGCGCCCAACTGGAACATGCCATTGCGGTGCTAATCGGTAAAGCCCCTAGTGAGCTAAAGATTAAGCCTGCGACTTTAGAGACGCCCGTGCCGCCTATTCCCGTCAGTGTGCCCTCCACACTGTTAGAGCGTAGACCTGATATTGCCGTGGCAGAAAGAGCCGCGTCTGCCGCTAATGCGCTCATTGGTGTAGCTAAAGCGGCTTACTTTCCAAATTTAAACTTAGCCGCTTCGGATGGACAACAAGCCACCTTACTCTCTAACGTTATTACCCAAGGCGCACGCTATTGGGCCTTGGGGCCGGCGGCTTTAGCCATCCCCTTATTTGATGGGGGCGCCCGCAGTGCGGTTTTACAATCCAACATTGATTCTTATGATGCGAGTGTAGCCGGGTATCGACAAGCTATTCTTACCAGCTTTCAACAAGTGGAAGATAATTTAGCCGCCTTAAGAATCTTAGCTGAAGAAATTGATATTCAAAACAAAGCCACCGATGCCGCCCATGAAGCAGTCACGCTAACCACTAATCAATATGAAGCCGGTACCGTGAGTTATCTTAACGTGATGGTCACTCAAACTGCCGCGCTGACGAATGATATCACCGCGGTAAACTTACAAGGTCAACGCCTCAGCGCCGCCGTGTTATTGGTTAAAGCTTTGGGCGGTGGTTGGGATACCAAAGAATTACCGACCAAAGAACAAGCCGGTGGCAAAGTAAAGTGGTCACAATTTTTACCGATTCCGCTGAATGTGCCTGAGCAGAAATAATCTTTAACGACTTGCTGGAATAAGCTGGGGGCACTTATTCCACTTTTCAGCGTTAATATTTCCACCCTATAATATAGAAGTGTAAATAAAGACCTTTGCATGATCCGTTATTATTTATTCAGCATAAGCTAAAGGTACCATTTTTAACTGATGCTGAATAAATATAAAAATTGGCACGCTCTCTGCTTACTATAAAAATGTAAACACTAAAGACGGTTACCAATAGAGGCAATACCTTTGGTCTGTTGATTTGTATACAGCCCATCAACAGCCTGTGCCTAGTAGGCAACAATCAATCCTATCGTTAATAATCTAATCAACAAGCTAAATACATTGACTTTATTAATTTCTATGCCAATCTTAGTGCACTAGAAATTTAAGTATAGAGGTTAGATAAATTATGACAGCACAAGTAATGAGCATTGCAAAAAGAGAACAGGAATTATCTTATTATTTGGATAAACAGCCTTATCCTACCGAGTTAGATGGGATTCACCTGATCATTGCGAAGAATGTATTTCCTTCTGACTTTGGCATCACCCGTTCATTTTTTGGACATTTCATGCTTCAGCAAGCACCGGCCGCCATGGGATTAGACATGGGCTGTGGTAGCGGTTATTTTGCTTGTTTATTAAAGAAAATAGGCTGCCAAACCGTCATCGGTGTCGATTTTAATAAAGACGCGGTCGCGTGTGCGACTAAAAATATAACACTGAATCCGTCTTTAGTCCCTATCAATATTCTTCATAGTGATTTGTTTAACGCGGTCCCTCAAACCATTTTCGACATTATCGTTTTTAACTTTAATTATTATCCATCTAATGGTGATTTTGGTTTAAATGCAGACGGTGGACGTGAAATATTAGAGCGCTTCTTTACCCAAGTGGGTGCTTATTCAAATGCAGAAACCCGAATTTATATTCCTTTTTCTGAATTTGTAGGGATTGAACATGATCCTAAAATAATCTGCCAACAGTTTGGCTTTACTTATGAAGTAGCGGCAACCGCAAGCAATGAAACAGGTAACCATTGTATATACAAAATTATGAAACGACCGCTCGTTAACGCTAAGAACTCTGAGTGAACACAACACCAATCATTCATACGCGTGATTAGCAACAATCTTTTTATACGGGAGCCAAAATCGATAAATCCAAGCTAGACTTTCAATAACGTGTTGAGCCAATTCTTCCTTTTGTGCGGGTGTTTCTGTCAACGCTTCTTCCTCTAAAGTGACATCATCCGAACCCAGCAGATAGATAGGCCGTAACACGTTATTACCCTTTGCATCATCAAAAAAAGGCTGCCAATCATTTCTGCACAAGGCTAACCCCTGCAAAAAACCCTGCGTCCACAGCAGGGCATCCGTGTATTCAAAGGTATCATCGAGATCAGTTGAAGTGACAAAAAGCGGGGCGATATCATCAGGATTATCATTAAAATCAGTGACAATTGAATTCATCAGTCGAAGGATTAGCTCAATAATGTGCTGCGCTTCTTCTGGTGAATCAAAGTCTGGAGCCTCATCAAGCCCCCAAACACCGGAAAACCATTGATTAAAGTCCAACCGGGTCGGCCCAATGACAATCGCGGTTAAATACCCGTCAAGTTGATCAATCGACATCGTTTCAAATGAAGCAGTACCAGACATAAGAAAATCATCAAGATCATCGACCTCATCTTCTGACAAAGGTAATAATAAGTTAGTAACCGATGAACTATTCATTAGGGGTGCCAATAAAGAAAAACCGCCATTTTACTGATTAGGGGGCTCAAATAAAAGCACTAACCGATTACTATTATTAACAGTGGAAGACGATTTTAGGCCCTTAAACACCCTAGTCAATATAGCTGACAATGCTATTGAAATAACCATCATTGATTATCGTCCGGGGCATATGATCAAAGAGCGCTTCCCGTGCGTCGATCATTTGCTTTATAGTCGCCCTGAAGATTTACAAGATACTGTTAAGCTGGATCAATTTAAAGCCCTAGTCATCATGACTCATAATATGGAATACGATCAACGCTATCTAAAGCAATTGGTTGATACTAATATTCCGTTCATAGGTTTACTGGGCCCTGTGCATCGTAAAATAAAACTCTTACAAAGCTTAGGCGCTGACAGTGCGAAATTATTATTAAATCAATTCAGTCATCAGGTATTAACAATCCCGCTCCCCGAAGCAGAACTGGATATTGATTGTATTGAAGACTTTGAATTCTTAAAAACCCACTATCCAATCGACGCTATCGACTTATAACATCAGTGAAACTTAAGTGGGTAAATGAGCCTATACAATCAGATTGCCAAACCTTGATCCACTCTTGAATCTTATCTCTAGGCATGGGTCTGGCTACCACATAGCCTTGAGCCAATTCACACCCCATCTTTAACAACATATCGCCCTGCTCAACCGTTTCAACACCTTCAGCAATAACATCTCGCTCAAGAATCAAAGATAAACTCACCATACTTTCAACAATCGCCAAATCAGTAGTATTTTTAGTCATTTCACTGATAAAACTACGATCAATTTTTATGGTATTAACGGGGAACTGCCTTAAATACGTCAACGACGAATAACCCGTACCAAAATCATCTAAAGCAAAATCGACACCTAAGGCTTGGCAACTATCTATAATTTGACGGGCATCAGTTCGATCATAAAGATCGGTGGTTTCTAATATTTCTAATTCCAAACTACCTGCTTTAAAATATGGGTACTCTTCAAGCGCCATTTTCAATTGCGCAACAAAATCATGCTGATTTAATTGCTTAGCATCGACATTAACCGACACCACTGTATTAAATCCTAACATTTGCCACTTATTAAGATCAGACAACGCGGTATGAATCACATAGTTACCGACTTCAACATAAAGGGGATGATTTTGAATAATAGGTAAAAACTCACTAGGAGGTAACACTCCACGCGTGGGATCAAGCCAACGAATTAACGCTTCAAAACCGACAATAGCGCCAGTTCGGAGATTCACTTTAGGTTGATAATATAAATCTAACTCATCATTTAATAAGGCGTTATGAATTTTCTCAACCGCTTCATTACGCGTAATAATCAATAAATCCTGAGTTCGATCAAAAATATGATATTGATTTTTACCCTTTTGTTTAGCAATATGCATCGCTTGATCCGCGCAACGAATTAAGCTAACCGCTGACATTACGCCTTCCTCTAAAACATTGGGAAAGAGGCTTACACCTATACTCGCAGAAATTTTTAACGCCACGCCATTCATATAAATGGGTGTATTACAAATTTCTACTAGGATAGAAATCATATCTAACATTTTTTGTTCTGTATCTAGGTCACAGAGCAATACCACAAATTCATCTCCACCCATACGCGCGACGGTATCACGCTCATGGATGGCATTCTTAAGTTGTTGACCCATTATAATTAAAAAATTATCACCCACTTCATGACCATAATGAACATTAATCTCTTTAAATCTATCTAAGTTAATGTAAAGAACGGCTATAAAATCAGAACTACTTTTAATCGGAGTCATCGCTTGAGTTAATCGATCAATTAACAGTAAACGATTAGGTAAACGGGTTAAATTATCATAATAAGACAGGTGTTCTAATTTATTCTGTTTAATATTGATACTGGATATGTCACTGGCAACGGCTAAATATCTTTTGGGCTGACCCTTTAAATCTGGAACTGCCTTAATGGTCGTAATGACTTTAAAAAACTCACCTAATTTATGTCTATTGATTAATTCTCCGCTCCAATACCCCTCAAGCTGGATTTTTTGCCACATCTTTAAATAGAATTGTTTATCATGTACGCCTGACTTTAATAAGCGAATATGTTGCCCAATAGATTGCTCGCGGGTATAACCTGTTATTTGGCAAAATCGGTCATTGCAATCTAACAGAATACCGTTAAGATCCGTGGAGTAAATAATTTCATGTGAGACATTATAAAAATCAGAGGCGGCTTTTGAATTTCTGATATGACTGATATCCGTCGAAGTACCAAGATAACCGATAAAATCACCCAAGGCTGAGTATTGGGGCACTGCTTGCGTTTCCAACCAACAATACCGTCCATCAAAACGTTTTAACCTATATTCAATCCTAAAACTAACGCGATCATCAAAACGTTTCTCAAAGTTTCGAACACAATAATCTTGATCATCAGGATGAATACTCTCAAACCATCCAACCCCTATTTCTTCAAGAACATCTCGACCGGTAAACGCCAGCCAAGCCGTATTAAAGCCAAAGAACTGTCTATTAGAATTCATATGCCACATTAAAATAGGCAATGAATTAATTAAATCTTGGTAAGGCGTTGCTGTATCAATTAAATTAAGATTTAATCGTTTTTGTTTTTCTATCTTACGATGAAGCGCAGTTAACCGATTTAATTGTTTTTGCATATCAAATATCGAAATGTTTCATATTTAATAATCTGAATGTTTTCCTGATGAACATTGAATCAACAGTCCTCTTGTCTACTAAATTCAATAAACGACTTTACCAAACACCCGTATTAGGCATTGATAACCAAGGTTCTTGAGGTTCTAAGGGTTGGTTTTTTTGCAAAAACTCGATGGATACTAAATCAGGTGATCGGATAAAAGCCATGTAGCCATCACGGGGGGGACGATTAATTAAGATGCCGGCATCCAACAATCGTTGACAGGTTTCGTAAATATTATCCACTTCAAAGGCTAAATGCCCAAAGTTCCGGCCACCGATATACACTTCAGTATCCCAGTTAAAGGTTAATTCAATTAAGGGGGCTTGCGATACTTCAGCCTGCTGTTTATCTTCGGGAGCAACCAAGTAAACTAAGGTAAAACGACCCAACTCACTTTCTATACGATGACTTTCTATTAACCCTAACTGATTGCAGTAAAAATCCAGTGATTTATCTAAATCATGAACTCTGATCATTGTGTGTAAAAAACGCATGATGCTCTTATCCTTCATTACCAATAAAAATGAATGCCCGATAACGTGTCAACCCACACGCGACTAGTCATTCTATACGATAAAAATTATAAAGTCATGACGTCGATTCACTAAAACTAAATCATAAGATTATTATTCTGCGCAATACGGACTTAATCCGTCTTTAACATACCCGCTTCAATAATAAATTGTACGATCTGTTCCAAGCCTACACCGGTTTTAAGATTTGAAAATACAAACGGACGTTCACCGCGCATCTTTTTAGCATCTCTGTCCATCACCTCTAAAGAGGCACCTACATAAGGGGCTAAATCAATTTTATTAATCACCAATAAATCAGAACGCGTAATACCTGGACCACCTTTACGCGGAATTTTATCGCCCGCTGATACATCAATCACATAAATCGTTAAGTCGGCCAGTTCTGGACTAAAGGTCGCACTTAAATTATCGCCACCACTCTCCACCATTATAAAATCAAGATCTTTCCAGCGCTCACACAACTCATCCACGGCGGCTAAGTTCATCGACGCATCTTCTCGTATCGCGGTATGAGGACAACCACCGGTTTCAACGCCCATAATTCTATCTTCTGGCAAGGCTTGACTACGAATTAAAAATTGCTGATCTTCACGGGTATAAATATCATTAGTGACCACGGCTATATCAAACGTATCACGCATGCGTTTACATAAAGCGTCTACTAAAGCCGTTTTACCTGATCCCACGGGCCCACCAATCCCTACTCGAAGTACTTGTTTCTTAGTCATTATCTACTCACTTTACGAACGAAATAATCTGGAATACTGCATCTCATGACGAGAACTTAATAAGGCTAAACCAAAGGCACTGCCGCCCATTGCTTCATCGGTCAATGACTCGGCTCTTTCAACCTGCGCGGGTAATTGTTCAGCCAAGGCCATTAATAACCGTTGTCCAGCCACTTGTCCTAAGGGAACTAATTTAACCGCACATAACACTTGATTTTCTAACCAACTCCACACATACCCTAACATGGCCTGTTGTTTAGGAACGCCCCAACGCACGGCAGCCAACGTATATAAATTGGCTAAAGTCGCATCCGAGCGACGCAACCAAAAAGCCGCGTCTTCTAAACCAAGCTCGACTAATAATCGCGCCAAGGCTTGCCCAGCTTGTCGATCTTCGGCGCGTAGTTCAAACGTTTCACGGTAAGCCATTAAGGTCGCACTCCAGTAAGCCACCGCCGCTTGATCATTTAAGCTCCACGCATCAAATAACCGGGACAAAATAGGCAAATCAATTTGCGCCATGCCTTGCTCTAATAAACCTTCAATCCACTCATAAACCTGATCCGTGGTTGTCACTAACTTTTCTTCAACAGCGCCTTCCATGCCTTGAGAATAGCTATACAGTCCAATCGGCAAGCCGGGGCTCACCAGTTGTAATAAGCGTAATAAAGCTAAATCATTAACCATGACTGTGATAAGCGCCCGCTTCGGGTTCAAAAGGCAACACTTCATGAGTGACTTCCAAACCCAAGCCTTTAACCATGTGATCTAATACATGATCCGTTAAGTACCTTAATTCACCGGGCAAAATCTCTAAAGCCACATGTCGATTACCGAGATGATAACAAGTCCGAGCAAATTGCAACGCATCCTCACACCGCACGACTGAAACGGTTTCCGAAGCGGCTTTAATCTGCACCTGATAATGATCCGCACCGGTTAAAATAACCCCCGCATGTAAACGCTGGCCCCGAGGTAAAAATAAGCCAACCTTAACACCCCCATCTGTTTGTGCAGGCCAGCGACTTTTTTGACGATACTCATAAGATAGCGTCAACACATCATCTACTTGCGTTTCAGGTGTGGCAACTTCAGTTAATTTCAACAATTCAGTCATGACAATGAGTTAATTCTAGCGTTAAAACAAAAAGTAGCGTTGTGCAAACGGCAAGACAGCCACTGGTTCACAGGTTAATAGTTGACCATCCGCGCGCACGGCATAGGTTTGTGGGTCCACTTCGATATTAGGTTGATAATGATTATGGATTAAATCTTTTTTACCGATGTTACGGGTATTTTTTACAGTCCCCACCCGTTTACCTAAACCTAAGCGTTGAGCAACACCGTCTTCTACAGCGATTTGAGGTAAAAATATCATTGAAGATGCCGCCGAGGTCTGACCAAAGGCGCCAAACATGGGGCGATAATGAACCGGTTGTGGGGTCGGAATAGAGGCATTAGGATCACCCATCGCCGCTGAAGCAATCACGCCGCCTTTAAGAATCATCGTGGGCTTAACCGCAAAGAAAGCCGGATTCCATAACACTAAATCGGCTAATTTACCCACTTCAATCGAGCCCACTTCATGCGAAATACCATGACTAATTGCCGGATTAATGGTGTATTTAGCGATATAACGTTTAATCCTAAAATTATCATTGCTCGACGAGTCTTCTTGGAGACTGCCACGTTGTAATTTCATTTTATGCGCCGTTTGCCAGGTACGAATAATCACTTCCCCGACTCGCCCCATGGCTTGTGAATCAGATGAAATCATCGAAAACGCGCCTAAATCATGCAGAATATCTTCTGCCGCAATAGTTTCTCGACGGATACGAGATTCAGCAAAGGCCACATCTTCTGGAATACTGGGGTCCAGATGATGACACACCATTAACATATCTAAATGTTCATCCACCGTGTTTACGGTAAAAGGTCGGGTGGGATTGGTCGAAGAAGGTAATACATTAGCCAAACCACAGGCTTTAATAATATCGGGGGCGTGGCCACCACCCGCCCCTTCGGTATGATACGTATGGATAGTGCGATCTTTAAACGCGGCAATGGTGTCTTCAACAAAACCCGATTCATTTAAGGTGTCGGTATGAATCGCGACTTGCACATCAAAACGCTCGGCGACTGACAAACAGCAATCTATCGCCGCCGGTGTGGTCCCCCAATCTTCATGCAGTTTTAAACCCATGACGCCCGCTCGAACTTGCTCTTCTAAAGCGCCCGGTAAACTGGCATTGCCTTTTCCTAATAAGCCAAAGTTCATCGGAAAACCGTCTAAAGCTCGCAGCATCTGTTCAATGTTCCACGGCCCCGGTGTACACGTTGTCGCATTAGTCCCGGTCGCAGGGCCTGTACCGCCACCAATCATCGTGGTGACGCCAGAGGATAACGCTTCTTCTATTTGTTGCGGACAAATAAAATGAATGTGTGCATCAATGCCACCTGCCGTTAAGATATTTCCCTCTCCCGCTAAGATTTCTGTGCCTGGGCCGATAATAATATCCACACCCGGTTGCACATCAGGATTACCGGCCTTGCCAATCGCGGCAATTCGACCCTTTTTAATTCCGACATCGGCTTTAATAATGCCCCAATAATCCACGATTAAGGCATTGGTAATCACTAAGTCCATCGCTTTAGAGGAATCAACCTGACTTTGACCCATACCATCACGAATAACTTTACCGCCGCCAAATTTAACTTCTTCACCATAGATGGTGCGGTCCGCTTCGACTTGTAAAATCAAACCACTGTCACCTAAACGAACTTTATCACCTGTGGTGGGCCCAAACATATCACAATAAGCTTGACGACTCATTCTGCTCATACAGACTCCTTTAAAGCACCCATGATCGCTTGACGAAAACCATAAATACGTCTTAAACCGCCATAAGGCACTAACTGAATTTCTCGTAATTGACCGGGTTCAAACCGAACCGCTGTTCCCGAGGGAATATCTAATCTAAAGCCTAGGGCTTTTTCACGCTCAAAAATCAAGGCCGGATTTGTTTCATAAAAATGATAATGTGAACCGACTTGTATCGGTCTGTCACCTTGATTAGCCACGGTTAATTTAATAACTTCTAGGCCCACATTAAGGTCGATATCCCCTTCGGCGGGAATAATTTCACCAGGAATCATAACTAAGCTCCAACTTTTGGGACGGTGTAGTGGATTAAAGTCTTCATAAACACGGACTCATTTGACTTGGAAAGCACAATGCTAATTTATTATTCAATGGGATTATGCACAGTGACTAATTTGGTACCATCTGGAAAAGTGGCTTCAACTTGCACATCGGGCAACATTTCACAGATACCCTCCATCACATCATCACGATTTAAGAGGGTACGCCCATATTCCATTAAGTCTGCAACGGTACGACCGTCTCTTGCACCTTCCATAATAGCCGCTGACAAGTACGCAATCGCTTCAGGATAGTTTAATTTTAAGCCTCGCGCTTTACGTCGTTCGGCTAATAAAGCGGCGGTAAAAATGAGTAATTTATCTTTTTCACGGGGTGTTAAATGCATAATAAATCTTTAATCCTATTCATTAGGTTGCCCATATACGAGGTGCGCACGAAGGACGTTGTAAAACATCAGGTCGCAAAAGAACCCACACTTGCTGAAAAAAATCGCGTAGCTTATCAGCACGCAAATCCAATGCCCGACAAATCAAGAGATCACCTATTAAGGTCACCCCTCGTCCCGATTGCTCATCAATCAATTGTTGTACCGCTTGCAAATGCTCGGGCAAGGCCGGACAAATAAATAAAGTACCTGAAGCAGAATGTCCATTCAAGCCCCAACGGGCTAAAAAGGCTTTAGCATCCAATTTAATACGTTCTTGATAAAACAACTCATCCGCCCGAAAAATTTGCCAACTTAAAGAAACTTCTCCAAAAGAAAAGCCTTCATTAGCCGCCGGACGACCTAAAGCTAAGATCTCCCAACCTATAAAACGGGCCTTATCGGCTAGATCAACCCGCAAAGTAGACGCCACCTGAGCGCCTTCATAAATAATCGTTTCTTGCGGTAGCCATTCTAAAGTAGCGCCATTATCTACTTTAAGAGAGACCGATTGCCTCGCTAAAGCGCCCGAACTTTTATAAAACTTTCCGGCTGCCGGTGTAGTCACTAAGGCAGCACTATCTGCCGTCGCATGAATATTAATCGTTAAACGGTCACCCGCAACAACGCCACCCGGAGGATGTAATAAATACAAATGGCAGACATCCCCTTCTGGATAAAAAGGCCGTTGAATCGTCAGAGGGCCTTGATGGCGACGTTGCGTAAGAATAGTTTTTTGCTGACCGAGTCCAAACTCCACATCCAATTGCGCTTGCCATCCTTGTGACATAGCGGTCCCTAATGGCGTCATTTTCAATTAACGCGATTTTTTATGAGTCAAACGTACCATCATAGAGACAATCAATTGCCCCCCCATGTACACACACAAACCCAAACCTATTACAAAGGCTAAATGATCAAAGCCCATTAAATGAACCACCAAATTCTTAATTCTACTGTGATCCGCATTAATACCCACATGCGCAGAAACAGGTAAAGAGACTACTAACATTAAGGTACTCAAAACGACTAGATATTTTTTATTCATCATCAACTCTCTATTTACAATAAGCGACAGTCAAACCAGTAAAGAGCTTAAAATCTACCACAAATAGATAAATTAACCCACCCCTTACTTAGTTTAAGCTCGCGTTACACCTTATATTGGGTTATTTATTAGACCGTCAAATAACGTTTAACCATATCTTCGGCTAATTGATCCATATCACCAATAGCAACATTGCGACCTCGATCCATAATACAAAATCGATCCGCCACCTTACGGGCAAAGGGTAATTTTTGTTCAACCAATAAGACTGTCACACCAAGCTGATGATGAATTTTTGAAATAGCTTCATGTACCTCGCCTAAATCATACGGATTAGTTTTAGGTAAGGTCACCGGTTTACCTAACGAGCGATTTAACCGAATAATCACATCCCCGATTTCGCTGACAATATTAGGCTGTATGCCTTCAGTCGGCTCATCTAAAATCAACAAGCGGGGATTTAACACTAAGGCCCTGCCAATGGCTAATTGCTGTTGCTGTCCACCGGATAAATCGCCACCGCGTCTATTTAACATCTGTTTTAAAACGGGGAATATTTCATAGATGTGCTCAGGTACTTTCTTAATCCCATGCCGACTTGCCGCACGCAAACCCACTTTAAGATTTTCTTCAACCGTCAATAAGGGAAAGATTTCTCGGCCTTGAGGCACATAACCAATGCCTAACTCGGCTCTTTTCTCTGCTTTGGCATTCATTAAGGATTCGCCATCAAATTCTAAGACGCCGTCTCTGACTGGCACTAAGCCCATAATGGCCTTCAATAAAGTCGTTTTACCGACTCCATTTCGACCCATTAAGCACACACACGCCCCTTTAGGCACATCTAATTGAAAGTCCCACAAGGTATGACTTTCACCGTAATATTGCTGTAAGTTGTTAATTTTAAGCATTAACCCCCCAAATAAACTTGAATAACACGTGGATCATTCTGTACTTCATCCATTGTTCCTTCCGTTAAAACAGACCCTTCATGTAATACGGTCACTTTACTGGCGATAGAACGAACAAACTCCATATCATGCTCCACCACCACAATGGAATGCTGACCTTGCAAAGACAACAATAACTCGGCGGTACGCTCAATTTCTTGATGCGTCATCCCAGCAATCGGTTCGTCTACCAACATAACTTTGGGCTCTTGCATTAACAACATCCCAATTTCTAACCATTGTTTTTGACCATGAGACAAAATCCCAGCGCGATAATGATTACAAGAGGATAAACCAATCGTTTCAATAATCTGATCAATTCGATCCCGTTGTTCACCGCTTAAACGATGAAACAGGGTTTGCCACGTGCCCTTATCCGCTTTTAAGGCCAGTTCTAAATTCTCAAACACTGTTAAAGCATCAAACACACTAGGCTTTTGAAACTTACGACAGATTCCTGCCTGAGCAATGGCAGGCTCATCCATTTGCAATAAATCAATGGTTTGACCAAAAAACACCGAGCCAGTATCAGGTCTGGTTTTGCCGGTAATCACATCCATTAAAGTGGTTTTACCGGCCCCATTAGGACCAATTAAACAGCGCAATTCACCTGCATCAATATATAAAGACATATTGTTAAGGGCCTTGAAGCCGTCGAAACTAACACTCACATCTTCAAGATATAAGATAGGGCCGTGTCGAGTATCAACTTCACCTTCAACCACTAAGTTTCCACTACTGGTTTTATGCACTTCACCAAATATATTCTGAGTAAATCCGTTCATGCTGAACGCTCCTGAGTCCATCGACGAATTAAACCTACAATACCATCGGGCAAAAACACCGTCACAATCACAAACACAGCCCCTAGGGTAAATAACCAAATCTCTGGCATTAACCCTGTCAACACCGTTTTACTATAGTTAACCAACACGGCACCGATAATGGCACCATACAAAGTACCACGCCCTCCCATAGCCACCCAGATAACAATCTCAAGAGAATTAAGCGGTGAAAATTCACTGGGATTAATAATACCCACCTGAGGCACATACAGAGCGCCGGCAATACCCGCAATCATGGCCGAAAATACAAATATCCATAATTTAAACATTTCAACTCGATAACCTAAGAAACGTACCCTAGATTCTTGATCACGAATCGCGGTTACCACGCGCCCTAACTTGGTATTAACCACCCATCGGCACACTAAAAAAGCCACTATTAGGGTCAGCCCAGACGAGAATAATAAAACCGCTCTTAAGCCTTCGGACTGAATATTAAAGCCCAACAATTCTTTAAAGTCCGTTAAGCCATTATTGCCACCAAAGCCCATCTCATTTCTAAAAAATGCCAGTAACAAAGCATAGGTTAAAGCTTGGGTAATAATTGATAAGTACACCCCTGTGACTCTGGATCTAAAAGCCAACCATCCAAATACAAACGCTAATACGCCAGGGACTAACACGACCATTAATGAAGCAAACCAAAAATGATCAAAGCCATACCAATACCAAGGCAGTTCTTTCCAATTTAAGAACACCATAAAATCAGGTAATAAAGCATCACCATAAACACCACGAGTTCCGATTTGACGCATGAGATACATGCCCATCGCATACCCCCCTAAAGCAAAGAATGCACCTTGCCCTAGTGCCAAAATACCGCAATAACCCCACACCAAATCCAATGACAAGCCTAACAACGCAAACGTTAAATATTTACCAAGCACCGATACCGTATAGGCAGAGAAATGCAGGGGCGAATCAGCGGGTAAAACCAAATTACATATTGGAATAATAAAAGTAACTAACGCAAGTACTAGCAATACTGTCGTAGCAATCTTATCATTACCTAAACCTATTAATTTCATATCAAATCCACTTTACGTTATAAAATTTCTATTGTTTTGAAAACGAACTACGAATCAGCCGCTCTACCCTTTTGAGGAAACAAACCTCTTGGACGCTTTTGGATAAATAAAATAATAAAGACTAATACCAATATCTTTGCTAATACAGCCCCAGCAAACGGTTCTAAAAATTTATTCGCAATACCTAAAACAAAGCCCGCTACTAAAGTGCCCCACAGGTTACCTACCCCTCCAAATACCACCACCATAAAAGAGTCAACAATATAGGCTTGACCCAAATTAGGCCCAACATTGGTAATCTGACTTAACGCCACTCCCGCTACACCTGCAATACCCGAACCTAAACCAAAGGTCATTGCATCCACACGAGAGGTCGGAATACCCATCGCTTTGGCCATATTACGATTCTGCGCGACGGCTCTCACTTCTAAACCTAAGCGGGTGCGTTTAAGAATTTGCAACAACAATAAAAACACGATTAAACAAAACACTAAGATATAAAAACGATTCCATGTTAATGATAGGAAATCATTAATTTGTAAAGAACCACTCATCCATTCAGGCGTTGCGACACTTCTATTTAACGGTGAAAAAATAGACCGAACACTTTGTTGTAAGATTAAACTCACCCCAAAGGTGGCTAATAAAGTTTCTAAAGGGCGACCGTATAAAAAGCGAATAATCCCTCTTTCTATCGCTATACCCACTAAAGCCGAGATTACAAAAGCCACAGGAATCGACAGCAACACGGAAATACCTAAATGATTAGGCATTAACTGCTGCATCACGTAGGTCGTATAAGCACCCAGCATCATCAGTTCGCCATGCGCCATATTGATAATACCCATTACTCCAAAAGTAATGGCTAAGCCAATGGCCGCCAACACTAACACCGCCCCTAAACTTAAACCAAAGAACACGGTTTCTATTGAGCTATAAAATTGTAAGCGCGTATTAATATTAATTAACGCCGCTTTGGCCGCATTTCTTATTTCAGTGTCGGCCTCAATAAAATTACCCGACTCATCTTTTTCAACCATCGCATTAAGACGATTCACCACATCTAAACTATTCACTTCTTTTAACGCGTCTATGGCATTAACTCGGAGTGCTTTGTCCGTGCTATTCATGTCTTTTAACAGAAACACCACTTTAATGGCTTGTTTAACTGTCTCGTCTTTTTCAACGCTTTCACGGGTTTTTAGAAGCTCTAAGGCACTCTCATCTTCTTCATTACCCATGGCTTTTACAGCGGCTAGACGGATAGCCGTATCATCAGAACTTAACTGTAATTGACCAATGATTTTTCTTAAAGAGACTCTTAATTTATTCGTTAAATTAATCTTACTGACCGCAGAGCGCTCAACAGCACCCATCGCATTACCCGTCAGAGCATCACGGATATCGTAACCTTGATTATTATCAGCACCGATGACTAAAGTGGCGTCTGATTTAAGTGTAAAGAGTTGACCCTCCAACAAAGCTTGCAGAATTGTCAAACTGGAACTGCCGTTATCGGCCAGTTGAATAATGGCCTGTTCACGTTCGGCCATGGAGCCTTGCTTTAAATTAGTTAACGCATTAAGCAAGAGTTGTTGCATCGATACATCCTGATCGCCATGAATGGCTAGCGAAAACACCAGCATTAAACAGGCAGCCAGTCGACAGTATCCTTTAATTGATTTCGCCTTCATGTTATCTCCAAAACAGCGAGTTAGCCTTAAATTAATATCGACTAACTCGCCTGGTTTAAGT
>CAIPDT010000147.1 GCA_903863905.1 uncultured Methylococcaceae bacterium | reverse complement strand
TTTTGGCCATTCTTTATCGTTGTTAATATTGTGCTGTATTACATTGACTACCGCATAGCGGATGTCACTTATACCATCGCGAGTTGGAAAACCGTCCATGGTATGTTGCTACTGCCTATTATTTGGTGGATTAATGCGGTATGGCGATGCTCACAACATACGCACTATAAAATTTATAGTGTGGCTGCGCGCACCTTAACAGTCTATTTACTACTAGACTATGTGCTACGCTTTATTATTAGCACCCAATATCCCATTACTCTTTTCGACTGCCGCTTATTAATTATGGAATATGGCGACTGTCTTTAAAAGAGTCTATTCGTCACGCAACCGAACCGCCAATACATCACAGGTTGCGTAATGTAATACACTATTAGCGGTAGAACCTAACAATAAAGCTAAACCGTGTCTACCGTGTGAACCCAAGACAATTAAATCAACGTCATTTTCCTGAGCCACTCTTACAATCTCGGTCTTAGGACTTCCCATCTCTAACCAAGTTCTCTCGGTCGGTACGGCTAATTTTTCAGCTAAATGCGTTAATCTCTTCTTAGACCCCGCCATTAACTCGGTGGTTAAATCCATATTAAAAGGGATATCAATACCGTAATTGGTATCCATAACCGGCAAATTATCGACGACATGAACAATACTGAGTTTTGCTTGGTACTTAACCGCAATCGCCTTAGCTTTATTTGCGACTAAATCACCTTGCTCATAAAAATCGACTGCTAATAAAATATGCTTATAATTTTCCATCTTCACTCCTTCGTTAAATACGTTCACATCAGAAATTTAGACGTTCAATCTGCTGATACGACCCTAATCACACTGTGTGCTGTAAACTACACGCTCAAATAGAAAGAACTACTGAGCATTCTCAATATTTTCTTCTGCTTCCATCCAAGCCGATTCAGCCTCATCTAAGGCTTTATCAACTTGAATCTTTCGTTCTAAGGTTTGTTTTAAACGCGCTTTAGCGGTTTCTTCATAAATCTCAGGATCGGCTAAGGCTTGTTCTAATTGACGCTGTTCATTGTGATATTTTTCAACGGCTAACTCGGCCTTTTTAAGCGCGTCATACAGCGGTTTATGTTTCTGTCTACGTTCTGCATCTAACTTTCTCTGATCCTTGCGCGAAACAGTCGTGGTGACTTCAACGGTACTTTTATCATCGAGCTTTTTTTGTTCGGTTAACCAGACCCGATAATCATCTAAATCACCATCAAACGGCTGAACTTTACCGCCCGCGACTAATAATAACTGATCTGTCACAGAACGCAACAAATGTCTATCATGAGACACCACAACGATAGCGCCTTGATAATCTTGCAAGGCCACACTTAAGGCATGACGCATCTCTAAATCAAGATGGTTTGTCGGCTCATCTAACAATAATAAATTAGGATTTTGAAAGACTAATAAAGCCAACACTAACCGGGCTTTTTCACCGCCAGAAAAAGGCTTAACCGCCTCTAAGACCTTATCGCCCTGAAAATCAAACCCACCCAAGAAGTTACGTAAGTCTTTTTCAGTGGCTTGTTTATCTAATTGTTGTAAATGCCATAACGGTGACTCATCTAACTGTAATTGCTCTAATTGATGCTGAGCAAAATAACCAATTTTAAGGGCTTCGGCTTCATAACGCGTCCCGGATAAAGGTTGCATATCACCCGCTAACACTTTAATTAAACTTGATTTACCGGCCCCATTCGGCCCTAACAAACCGATACGATCACCCGGTGAAATAGATAAACCGGCGCTTTTAAGCACGCAAGTAGAACCATAGCCAATATCGGTTTTATCCAAAGACAATAAAGGATTCGGCATCTTATCCGGTTTAGCAAAACTAAAATCAAACGGTGAATCCACATGCGCCATGGCAATCAGTTCCATCCGTTCTAAGGCTTTAATACGGCTCTGAGCTTGTCTTGCTTTAGTCGCTTGCGCTTTAAAGCGATCCACAAAGCTTTGAATATGGGCAATCTCGCGTTGCTGTTTTAAAAACGCGGATTGCTGTTGAGACAACTTTTCTGCTCGCATCCGTTCAAATGCCGAATAATTACCGGTGTATATTTCTGCTTTACCCTGTTCAATATGCACAATGTGATCGGTAATAGTATCCAAAAAATCTCTATCATGAGAAATCAACATTAACGTGCCGGGATATTTACACAACCAATCTTGCAACCAAATAACCGCGTCTAAATCTAAATGGTTAGTCGGCTCATCCAGTAATAATACATCTGAGCGACACATTAAAGCCTGTGCCAAATTAAGCCGCATCCGCCAACCACCGGAAAAGGAACCCACAGTATTGTTTTCTTGGTCAGCACTAAAGCCTAAACCATTCATTAACCGAGAGGCACGAGCGGGTGCGGTATAACCGCCAATAACCTCCAGCGCCCCATGACATTCGGCTTGCTTTATGCCATCATCAGCCAACTCGGCTTGCTTTAATTGAGCTTGTAAGCGGCGATACTCTTGATCACCATCAATGACATAGTCAATGGCAGAACAGGGCGCTGCAGGTGTTTCTTGAGCTACGTGCGCAATTTCAAGATTAGGGGGCATAGAGAAATCACCCTCATCTAAATGTAGCTCATTTTTAACTAGGGCAAACAAGCTCGATTTACCAGCGCCATTCGCGCCGGTAAAACCAACCTTTTGGCCTTTATGAATCGTAAAAGACGAATTAGAAAACAGCACCCTAATACCACGGCGCAACGCTATATTTTTAAAGTTTAACATTTAGATTTAAAGTAAAGGATAACAAACTACACAGACATCAAGTATCGCTTAAAGAAATAATGGCATAGACCTTTAGTCTATCCCCCCAATATTAACCTTCGCCCTTCATCACTAAGGCGCCATACTCTTCAATCGTAATAATTCCGCCGAGTAATTGCGCGGTTTCTTGATCGCGCGCGGGTAAAACATCTTGCACAAGATCAAGTCGCTTCCATTGTGCACCTGGAGCAGTTTGGTTGGCTTGAGGCACATATTTAGAAGGTTGCTGCTGTTGCATCGGGTGAATATAACGTGGACAGTTAATAAAAATCTCACTCACTTTAATTCTGACCACAAGCTCTGCCCCAGGAAATTCAGAAATCAAGGGATCATTTTCCATCATACTTGCATCACCATGCACTCTGACGCGGTGTGGATTTTCAAAATCTATAAACAACAAACCGACTTTAGCATTACCTTTGATATTACCTAAGGATAAAAACATGCCATTACCGTCATAACTTGGAAAGGCAAGGGTTTGCGGATCAAGTACTTTTACAAAACCCGGATGACCGCCTTTATAAGAACAGGTTGGATAGCCTCGATGATCAATCGTGGTTAAAAAGAAAAAATCTCGACTTTCAATAAAAGGTTGGTGCTGTTCACTGATTTGGCTTTCGACAATCAATTGTTGCAAACGCTCGGCTAACTGATGCGTCTCAAACTGCTCTTGAAGTTGTTGTTGCTCTGTACTATAGAAAGATTCCACGTTAACCCCTTAAATAATTTAAGGGCTATTATGTCAGAATGTCGCCTTAAAGTCGTCTTAGTGATCAAGGCAACGACGAAAATCGCTTGATCATGTACTAAGCACATTCTGTCAGACAAAAAAAACGGCACCCAGAGAGTGCCGTTGAGTCTTGCTTTTGAAAACGTCACCATCCAAGTAAGGATTAAAAAATCCTGACTAGGCTAGCGACGCTTTAAGGGGAAAACAATCAATAATCAGTCGATTACCAATCTAATTGCACGCGGGTTTCGATCATGTCAAGATCACCACGGTTCCAAGCTTTTGCCTGTGTACCCGCAGCAGCTCCAGATGTATTGATATCTAAAGCTTTAACATAGTTAGCCATCACACGAACGTGTGAGTTTAAATACCAGTTAACACCAAATTTACCAAGAGAAGCACGACCACCGTTCACTTGACCTGCAGTTAGGTTTAAATAATCATAACCTGCGGCTAATTCCCATGCACCTAAACCACCTTTTAAATCAAAGTTATGGTTCGGTTTAATACGATCCCAAGAACCTGTTTTAGATTTATAGTTACGTGATTCACCTGTTAAGAAATAGGTTGTATAACCGTAATAACCACTGAGTGAAGTACTGTTATAACCCGTGCCAGATAAATTAGTTTGGATGTACTCACTTTGAGCAGAGAATGGGCCATACACTACAGCCGATTCAGCACCAAAGCGAATCACGTTATTAACTTCATGAGCCGCCGGATGGGTTAAATCTTTACTGTTAGTCAAGTTACCCGTACTTAAAATACCACTACGATCTACGTTACTGGCCAAACCATTTGAGTATATGACACCACCATTGCTGAAAGTACCACCATTCAAATAATTGTTATTAATAGCAATGTATGAACCAGAAGCACCAACATGTAAGAACTTAGTTTTGCTTTCCATCCAAGGTGTACCAACAACACGAGTATTCACTTCCCAACTCGTATCACCACCACCACCATTACGGTTAACACCACCATTAGTGTTAATTGCACTCCCGGTACTACCCGTCAAGGAATTGGTACCATAGGCATTGCTATAACCACCTACACCTTCTGTTTGAAATGATGATGCAACCAACCAACGATCTTGTACAAAGTTAGCACCAATACCCACTTTATAGGTATTCATGTTATCAACAAACGCATTGACCGCCATGTTACGTTCAATAAACGTTGTATAACGGTTACTGGTTGCTTCTTCTAAACTGAACGGTTCTTTAAACGCGCCCACTTTAAGTGAGAACGGTTTTGAAAAGGTATGACCAATATATGCATCCGTGATACCACCGGCATTTAAACCGTTACCACGGGTAAAATCGTATTCAAACTTATAAAAAGAATTCTTAAAGAACGTACCTTCAACCCCTAAACGAGCACGACGTAAGGTAGCCCCATCATTTAATGTAGCAGGTACACCGTTTGCTGATATGTAGTTACCATATTGACCGACTAAATTTTGATCCAAATTAGACTGTGAGTCCACTTGCATACGGCCATTGATGCCCGCCGTAAAGTTACCGTCTTTAGTTGCAAAATGAATACCATCATCTAACTTAACGTGAACTGATTGTGGAGCTGATTCTGCTTCAGCATGTTCAGACAGGGCTTTAATTTCTGTCGTTTTTGCTTCTAAGTCTTGCTTAATAGCGGCTATTTCAGCATGTGTATCAGCAGCAGGTGCAGATACGATAGCTTTAGGCTGTGCAGTTGCCGTTCCTACTTTCTCAAACTCACCTAAAAGAGTTCGTCCACGACCGGGTTCTGCAAAAATTTGCTTGGTTTTAGTATCAACATAAAGATCCAACGCCACAGCGTTAAATGATGCGCTTGCACCTAGTGTGGCCGCAATAGCCAAAGTCAGTTTAGAGAATTTCATTATTTGCTCTCAGTGGTTATCAAAAAAATTATAGCAAGGATAACCGAGAAATATTACATCTATGTTACAGATCAGTTACACAGCAACAAAATAAGCAAAATAGTTGCTCTTTTACAAATGAATAAGCTGACTGATTGATTATTAAGAAAGTTTTTTTCGTGTTTATAACAAAAAAAATAGTAAAGATTATGTTATTGATTCAATAAGCTCAAAAGAGCACAGAGGAAGAAGTTAATCGGTGAAGCTCAACAACGCCCAATCTGACGATTGGGCGTTAAGACAGCTTTTAATTTGTCGGAGGTGCCGCAGGTGCAGGTGCCGCTTCTGGAGCAGGCGCTGCTGGAGTGGCAGGTATTGCTTCTACTGCTGGAGCCGTTACTGGTGCTGGAGTAGCAGGTGTTGCTTCTGCCGCTGGAGCAGCGACGGAGACTGCTTCTACAGGTGCCGCCGCGGGTGCTACTTCTGCAGGCGCTACAGTAGCCGCTTCAGGGGCTTTAGCGTCTGTAGACTGCTCTTTTTCACATCCAGCTAATAATGCTAGAGCAAACAAACCAGCCGTCATCATTACTTTTGTCTTCATAGTGTCGTCCTCTTAAAATTATTTTTATAATTATATTTTCTTTTACCCATTACCTATAGGGCAACTCTAATCCTACCACAGATAAGGCTAATTTCTACAATAAAACAAAGGTGATTGTTAACAACCTTATCTTTTAATATTTAATTTCAGCCTCTATTAAAGACTCTTCTCCTGAGCTAGAGGCATGAGTAAAGTAATTCACCAAACCATTAAAGAGGGCCCTTGCTATTTTCGTCTGAAAAGACTGACTTAAAAGATTCTGTTCTTCAGAGGGATTTGAAATAAAAGCCGTCTCTACCAATATAGAAGGAATATCTGGCGCCTTTAACACCATAAAACCGGCTTTTTGCACCGTGTCTTTGTGCAAGGGAGACACATTAATAAAACTCTTTAAAACCTGATTAGCCACGGTAACACTCGCTTCTCGGGTATCTTTTTGCGCTAAATCAAATAGTGTTGACGCAAGATCATCGTCTTTATCATGCAGACTAATATCTACCATATCAGACGAATTTTCACTGTCCGCCAACCAACGCGCCGCTTCACTAGAAGCGCCTGTCGTCGATAAGGTATACACAGAGGCGCCTTTAATTAACACGTCTTGATAAGCATCCGCATGAATAGAAACAAATAAATCCGCTTTAGCGGCTCGGGCAATCTTCATCCGTTCTCGTAAGCCCACATAATAATCACCTTTACGCACCAATACCGCTTTCATACCTGATTGCGCATTAATGAGCGCTTCTAACTTCTTAGCAATTTGAAAAGTAACTTTCTTTTCTTCTGTACCCTGAACCCCTTTCGCCCCTGGATCATTACCGCCATGACCCGCATCAATCGCGATAACAATCTGCTTATGATGCGACTTCACCCTAGAAATCACCGTTACTTGATCATCAACAGGGCTCTGTTCAACCAGAGGTGACTCAGTCACTACAGGTGCCGCTGAGACCTTCGCCACACTAAGTTTAGGTGCCACAGCATCTAAATCAACCACTAAACGGTGTGCATTATTGTTATTTGAGCTTAACGAAAACTTTTTTGACGTCACGGGGACTTTTAAATCAATCACCACCCGTAAATCGACTTTATCTTGAGTGGTCACTCTAATACGTGAAAATAACGCATGATCAGGAAGCGGTTGTTCTAAGGACTTTTCTAATTGGGCATTTTTAATATCAATCACTAAACGAGGTGGTTTATTCATTACAAAAACCCGATGCCGTGGAGATTCGGTTACCTCAAACACTAAACGATTTTGCTTCGGTGACGTGATAAATGACAACGACTTAACACCCAGTGGTTGTGCAATACTACTTTCCGACAAAAAACATAATACAAATAAAACCAATATCTTTGTCTGGCTTCTCATTTTTACACCTTATAAACAACAATTTAATCTGGATTATAGCATCAACACTCGACTTTTCAAAAATAAGTTTTTTAACAATTAACCTTTACAGCTTAATAACCGACCCTCATGCTCTGCCACTAAGGAGATCACCTTCGTTGGCTCTGGCAGAAAACCCGCCCCCTTATCAGGCCACTCCACAAAACAAGTCGCTCCCTGACTAAAATAATCTCTAATTCCTATCCATTCTAATTCTTCAGGATCTACCACCCGATATAAGTCAAAATGAAACACCTGCCGCTCACCTATACTATATTCTTCTACCAAAGTATAAGTTGGACTTTTAACAACCCCCTGATAACCGGCGGCCCGTAAAAAACCCCTTACTAAGGTTGTTTTTCCCATGCCCAAATCGCCTTGTAAGAAAACAATACTGTCCATAGGCAACGAACTGAATAAAGAAGCGCCAAACTGTTCAGTCGCTTCAGTACTGTCTAAATAAATCTGCATTAATTAACCCACTCTCGTAAATAGGGCATTAAATCACTGGCCAATAAGCCACGTTCACCTTGTGCCTGTGCCGCAAAATCTGCCGCAAACCCATGTGCATAAACGCCTTGCCGAGCGGCCTGAGTCAAATCCCAGCCTTGTGCAACCAGTCCGGCAATCACTCCCGCCAACACATCACCCATTCCTCCCGAAGCCATACCCGGATTACCCGAAGTAGAAACAGCACAACTGTCCCTAGACGCAATTAAAGTACCCGCGCCTTTAAGCACCACAACGCCCTGATATAAAGCCTGCAAAGCCACTACAGATTTAAAGCGGTCGGCTTGTACGTCAACCGTTGAGCAGTTTAATAAGCGCCCCGCCTCCCCCGGATGCGGGGTTAAAATCCAGTTAGCGTGCACTTGTGGGCATTGAGCTAATAAATTTAACGCATCTGCATCGACAATTAAGGGTTTTTGAATCGTTAACGCCGCTTCAAATAAAGCTTTCGCCCAGGCACTTTGCCCTAAACCCGGCCCAATCACCACCACCGTTGCTTTAGCCAACAAAGGCGCTAATGCTTCACTATCACTAACCCCATGACACATCAACTCAGGACGATTAATATTCATCAAGCCGGCATGTTCAGGACGGGTGGCAATACTCACCAAACCCGCACCGACTCGTAACGCACCCTCACCCGCCAACTTTACAGCGCCTGAATAACCCAGTTCCCCACCAATAATCAACACATGACCATAATGACCTTTATGCGCACATTTATCTCGGGGCGCCCACGGGGTTTTAACCACTCGATAAGCAGACGGTGTCATGCCATCCATCACCTCATCAGGCAAATCCAAAGATTCATAAACCAACTCACCGCAATAATGCGGGGCCTGTCCGGTTAATAAGCCTTGTTTTAAAGCAATAAAAGTCACGGTGGTGGTTGCTTTCACCGCACAACCCATCACCGCCCCTGTATTGGAGTGTAAACCCGACGGATTATCCACCGCTATCACAGGTGCTTTAGATTGATTGATTATCTCAATTGCACGCGCATACAAGCCCGTGACAGGACGATCTAACCCTGAACCCAGCAAGGCATCAACAATAACGTCTACGCCCTCAAGAGGCGCTTCTTGAAAAGAAATGACAGGGCCATTGAATTGAACATAATCTTTATAGGCCATTAAAGCGGTGCCCGTTAACGTTTCTGGCTCAGTCAAACTATACACGGTGACGTTTAAACCCGCCTGTAAGGCTAAATGAGCGATCACATAACCATCACCCCCATTATTGCCTGCACCACAGAAAACCGCTATCGTATGTGCTTGTGGCCACTGTAATCTTAAACATTGAAAAACAGCGCGCCCGGCTTTACGCATTAAATCAATGCCAAGCATGCCCCTATCTTGAATAGCTCGCCGATCCATCTCTCTGACTTGAGTGGTTTTATAAAGCGTTAATGGAAGTGTTTGCATACCTAAGCGGCTGTCATGATAGTTATCGGGGCGGGAGGGTGGTGACAGACTTTAATGACCATCCAGGCCACTAAAGTCCATTTAACGCAGGGTCACTAGCCAAGGCACTCTGGCAACCCAATCGATCATGTTTAGTTTTAAAAATACTTAACTTCTGGTTTACCGTCAGAGGCTACTAACTCACCTAAGACATACGCGGTTTCACCCAGGTCTTTTAACGCAGCCAAGGTCGCTTGCTCATCTTCAGGCGCCACACACACGATCATACCAATGCCACAGTTAAACGTGGTCAACATATCTGCTAAAGCGACGTTACCCTGCTCTTGTAACCAAACAAAAATATCAGGAAATGCCCATGAAGACAGATCAATATTCGCTTGTGTGCCTTCTGGTAATACCCGAGGTAAGTTTTCAGTCAAACCACCGCCAGTAATATGTGCTAATGCATGCACAGGCACCCTATCTAACAAGGCTAATAACGACTTAACATAAATATGCGTAGGCTCTAACAAAGCTTCTCCTAAGGTTTTATCACCAAAAGCATCACTTAAAGAAGACTGACTGTGCTCAATAATTTTTCTAATTAAAGAGTAGCCATTTGAATGAGGACCCGAGGAAGCCAGACCAATTAACTTATCGCCAACCGCGACTTTTGACCCATCTAAGACTTTACTTTTTTCAACAATACCGACACAAAACCCAGCCAGATCATACTCACCGTCTGCATACATACCCGGCATTTCAGCGGTTTCTCCACCGACTAAAGCCGCACCGGCTAATTCACAACCCTGTCCAATCCCTTGAATAACAGAGGCTGCCGTATCAACGTCTAATTTACCGGTTGCAAAATAATCTAAAAAGAATAACGGCTCAGCGCCTTGCACGATAATATCATTAACACACATGGCCACTAAATCAATACCGACTGTGTCATGAATCCCTAAATCAATCGCTAACTTAAGCTTAGTGCCCACCCCATCTGTACCCGAGACTAAAATTGGATTTTTATAACGATCCAACGGTAACTCAAACATAGAGCCAAAACCACCGAGCCCTGCCATGACGCCTGCAGTTCGAGTTTTAGCCGCAATGGGTTTAATACGCTCAACTAATGCATTGCCGGCTACAATATCAACACCGGCACTTTTATAATTTAAGCTTTCTTGGTTTTTTGCACTCAAGGTTATGGTCTCTTCAAAATTTAAACTGTGGATATTGTACAAGACAACGTTGTTTTTTGTGAAGAATATGCACAATACAACCCCGTGTTTTAAACTTGATTGCAAATAAGATTTGAAATAGTTGTATTTAGTGGTAAAAAAAATTAAAGTGACCAAGCATGCCGGTTGGTTAATCTATCCAGATACCACCACTTATTAACTGAGGAATTAATATGACAATAATAAAAATGTTTACATCAGCGCTATTGGCAACCGCCCTTCTTTATACGGGCGTAGCGTCAGCTTACTCGCCTGAAGAACTAGCGAAAGCCTGTAAAAAGCCTAAGTTTACTGATTTTAATCTAAGCGAATATCAAGCACCCAGCAATATTGAAACAGCCCCAGAAGCAGAATTCTTTATTAAAATATCCGCTTGGGTTGATCCAACCACTATTCAACTCAAAGCAAAAAAACAACCGTTAGCATTTACAGTGGAAAGCACCAGTACGTTTCATAGAATAAAAGCTAAATTACCCGCCGCCTTCAATGGTGAATACGTCAGAATAGATGTCACCGCTAAATCCGTGTTAGGCTGTGATGACAAAACAGGCTGGTTAATCAAAGTCGCTAAGCCAGAAGCACCTGCTGTAACCACTGAAGCACCCGCTGCTGCCAATTAACCGCCTTAAAGCCTTTCAGCATTCTTATAAGCCTAGCTCTAAAAACCTAGGCTTATAACGCCCCTAGACACATAATCGATAAAATTAGAGCGCAGTTTAAACGGTTATGAAGCACAAGAAATGAAGCTAAATAATGCCCCACTAGACTTAACGGGCTTTTGGATTAACGGACTTTTAAAACAAGGAATCAAATAAAAAAATCTAAACGATTATGCGTGTTGCAAAAAATTGAAGGGATAAAGCGGTAACAAACGGGGGTAGAGATCCTCCCTCGAGGAATAAAAAACGAGGGAGGTTAATAACTTATTTGCCTGAGATTTGCTCAGCAGTGCTGTTATTAGAAGTGTGTCTTTTCTCAATTTTAGAGAAAGTTTCAGTTTGAAGCTGAGCAACGGCACCGCTTTCTAAATGTTTAGTTTCATCTTTTTTCAACAATACAACTAACAGAACCATTGCAGCGATACAAACACCAACGATTACCCATGTATTGTCTTTTTCTTGTTCTTCAGCCATTTTAAAATCCTCTATAGTTATTAATATTTATTATTCCCTCTCCTCACGAGAGCAATTCAAAAATAATATTTTATGAATTGATTGTCGAATTAACTTTCAACAATGGCGTAATTTTTATCATGAGATCGTATGTCATGTCAAAACTATAAATAAAAAAATCATTATTTAGCGGACAAATTCTTTCGAAAAAACGCCTCTATTTGACATAATAACACCCCCAAATATTAATAACCAATTGATAACAATAAATATTTTTAAAATATTTAAACACTAAATAAATATATCACCCAACGCTTTTTGTTTACTTATTTTCGGTCGATCTAGGGCAAGAATGTCGGCCCCTATTCACTCGCCTTTAAAACCCATATAAAACAAGATAACTTACTAATTATTAAACAAAAACTGATCAATAAGTGTTTAAGTCGTCCATTTAACCCTAAAAACAGGCATCGAAAGCAAAATGTAAACAACCTTAATTAAATCTTGTCATATAACGCCAAATAATCACCTGCACTTTTACGCCAAGAATAATCGATTTGCATGCCGTTTATTTGTAACTGCGCCCAAACTACTGAATCACTAAAAACGATCAACGAGCGCTTTATAGCTTCCATTAATGCACCCGGCGTCGCCTCATTAAAACTAAATCCTGTGGCGGTATTATTTTTAAGCGTTTCTGGCAAGGTATCACACACACTGTCCGCCAACCCCCCCGTTTTTCTAACAATGGGTACCGTGCCATATTGTTGACTATATAACTGATTTAAACCACACGGCTCAAAGCGAGAAGGCATTAAGAAAATATCCGCACCGGCTTCTATTTGATGCGCCAAATCTTCGTTATAACCGATGGTAACCGCCATCTTTTCTGGATACAGCACGGCAAAATCAAGCAACTTCTGTTGAAAGATCTTATCGCCACTGCCTAATAAGACAAATTGCACCGGCAACAGCAACATCTCAGGCAAACACTCTAAAATCAGATCAATACCCTTTTGCTCAACCAAACGACTAATCAACGCAAATACAGGAACCTGCTTAAGCACCGGCAAACCTACCTGACCCTGCAAAGCGGCCTTATTAAGCGACTTATTGGGCAACGTTAATTGATCATAATGCGCCGTAATAACTGGATCCGTCGCAGGATTCCAATAGTCAGTATCGATTCCATTTAGAATTCCACACAACTGCGCCTGACGATAACTCAACAACCCCTCTAAACCATAACCAAATTCAGCCGTTTGAATTTCAGCCGCATAGGTTTGACTGACCGTCGTAATTTGATCGGCATACACTAAACCGCCCTTAATGAAGGACAAGAAGCCATTAAACTCAAGACCGTTTACATGCCACAGCGCAGCGGGTAAATTTAATTCAAGCCGGATTTGTTTCGGAAATAAGCCCTGATAAGCCAAGTTATGGATGGTAAATACCGTCTTTGGTCGATCCTTTTCCAGCGACAATAACGCAGGCACTAAGCCTGTTTGCCAATCATTACAATGCACCACATCCGGCATCCAATCCAGATAGCCACGATTCATGGCAATTTCAACCACGACCCGTGAAAACAGTGCAAAGCGTTCAGCATTATTAAGCCACGCATTACCCTTCTCATCCACATACGGATTACCTGGCAAATCAAAAAACTGCGGACAATGCACCAACCACACGACCACGTCAGTTTCTGGCAAGCGGGTCTCTAAGATATGCGCATCAATATTATTAACCTGAATAGTACTTTTATAATAAATTTCTTCAGTGGTCTTTAGTGCCTGATAATTAGGCATAATTAAGCGCACATCAACACCGAGTGTCTGTAATGCCGGCGGCAAACTACCACAGACATCCGCCAAACCGCCTGTCTTAATCAAGGGATGAATTTCGCTACTCGCAAATAATACTTTTTTCATAAGTCTCTTTTACTCATTATGATTGAGGCAACAGAACACAGGGTTATGCCTAGAAATTAATGCAACACAAACTTTAAGCCAATCAACAACAAAATCGTCGCTAATACGGGCCTTAAGTATTTCTCAGGGATTTTTGCACTTAAATGACTACCCATCCAAATACCGGGTAAAGAGCCCATCAATAGACTGGCTAATAACACGCCGTCGACATTACCTAAACTCAAATGTCCAATACCCGCCACCGCTGTTAACGGAATGGCATGAGCCAAATCGGTTCCAACAATCTTTAACGTAGACATTCTAGGATATAAAAATAACAAAGCAACGGTGCCTAAGGCTCCGGCTCCGACTGAAGATAAAGTGACTAACACACCTAATACCGCACCGATTAAAACCGTCGCAGGAATTTGCAAATGCTTAAAGCGACCGGTATTTTCAACATTACTAAGCTCATCATCAAGCGGCTTTAATTTCTGAGCTCTATTCAATAACACACTACGCACCAATAAGGCACACGCAGTTAAAATCAGCGCAACACCTAAGGTAAAAGTAATAAACCCTGTAATTTCTTTACCAATCGACATTAAATATTTAAGGGCAAACAGCGTCATAATAGCAAAAGGAATACTCCCTAACGCCATCCACTTCACTATTTTCCAATCCACTGAGCCATGCTTACCGTGATGAACCCAAACACCACCGGTTTTGGTAATGGACGCAAATAACAGATCAGTCCCTACCGCTACAGCAGGATTAAATCCAAATAAAAACACTAATAAAGGCGTCATTAATGATCCACCGCCGACACCTGTTACCCCCACCAACATCCCAACTACAAAACCTGAAATCGTATATCCAAGACTCATTAAAACTAACCTTTTATTTAATTTGACTCAAAAATCGACCACTATAACAGTTTACAATCAACTGCTCACCTGATTTGGTTATTTGACTGAGTGACACATAAGGCATCACTAAGAGGAACACGGTTAAGTGTAGAGTTAGCAAAAAAGCCAGTCTATTGTTTCGAATACATTGTGGTGTATGAGTGGGCTGATCTTTTAGAAAAATACTAAATAATACATGTCAATGCGTTTTTATATGATTAATCTAACTTAATTTGCAAACATTAAATTAGTGGGCTTAAATTTACCTCTCCATAAGAGTAAGCCACCGCGATGTAACAAAGTTAAATCGCGGAATGTAGCGTTAAGATGACGCTAAGAAACCCTTTATTTTTTAGTTGGTGGTGGTGTGATATAAATTTTATCCAAGTTATAATCTATCTTAGAAGCTAAGGCTTCAACCGCTTTGTGAGTCAGTTTTTTATCACCGCCTTTAGTTTCAACGACATAATTTTCAATTAATCCACCTGTATCAGTCTTTATTAAATGGCCCATTAAATAGGCAAATAAATAGCTAGGCTTATGCAATCTACCCACTAAAACGTAATCAGCACCGGCTTTATGAGCCAACTCGGCGGCAACATCATTATGATTAAAAAGATATCCGAAGCCGCTATTTGCTTTAATTTGAGCCTCCATACCCACTTCAATTATTTTATAACCCGCACCTTGCAATTCAGCTTCCAACATGCCTTTAATAGCGGCTGTTCTGTTAATTTCAGCGGGTATATTCGGCGCAAGGGTAACGTCACTTAGTTCAAAATCCAATATTGCAATACGGGTTTGGGCATACAACGTAACCGTAAAAAACATCAAACAGATTGAACCTAATAATTTATACAATCGTCCAGTCTTTTTAGTTTTCATAGTACATCCCATATTTAGAGGCTATCAATACAAACTCGTCATTCTAATTCTAATTCTAATTCTACAAGTATACCGCCTTGACTTCGTTCAGCAAATCTGGATAGACATTGAACAAGTAGCCACAATGTAACGGAGTGAAATCGAGATATTTGAAATTAAGAAAACAAATCGAGATATTTGACATTAAGAAGACAAATCGAGATATTTAAAATTAAGAAGACAAATTGAGATATTTGAAATTAAGAAGACATTAAGAAAGCCTAGATTCCACTTTTCAGCATCGAGACTGGGAATATGAGAATTGATGGGGTACGACTATTAAAAATTAAGCACACATCATCATGCTTTCTAACATGACAACATGCGCTCAGATTTTCTAAGCTATTTTGCTTAAACGACTAACTTTCTAACCGGTTGGCAATACTCGGTAACACCTTCGGGTGTGACCCCTGCGACTTGAAATTCATATTCGATACCGGGCACAAGTCCAGCAACCTCATAGGATGTTTGTGTGGTGGTCGTTAAATAAATCCAAGGGGATTCAACCCCATTAACCGTAGCTAAACGGTAGCGCCAGATATAAGCATGGGTATTAAATCCTTTAATAGTAATTAATTTAACACAGCCCGAATGTAACGCATTGACCACTGATAAGATCGCCTTAAAAATAGGCGAGGGTTGATTAGACGGACTAAAACCACTGCTAATAATCTTCGTTTCATCGCCCATTGAATTATCATCAACAAAGTTGGCTAATTTTCTAAAAACCTCATCAGCAACTTTCTCAGCATCATTACGCAACGCAATATTGATATGTGAACCATCTTGTGCTGCCACAGTAGCCACTTCAAGCGCATCCACGGCAGTGGTTGCCTCGTCTAAAGACACTGTGGGCTCTAAAAAATTAACATTGCCTAATAAATTAGCAATAACACTTCGATAAAATATGATTCTAACTGCGATTGTAAATTGTAAAAAATTAATAAGTACTTTGACTCTTCTCATTTCGTTCTCCTCACCTTAAAAATCAACTAAGACTCGACTATAGTCCTATCCATACATAAAGCGAGGTTTATTTTTTTTATGATCTAAATAATAATTAATTACCGACAAAAAACTTATTTTATTTGTTAAAATACAATCAAGCCATAACCGACCAATAGACTATTACATCAAAGACTTAAGGGTATATAATTTCCACTCAAGACAACCTTCTATAAAAGTATTAAAAAGGAAATAAATATGTCAATAACCGCTAAAACTACGGTAATGCTTGCCAAACTGTTTGCCTAGTCTAAAAATAATGGCGGATAGGTGCTTATAAAGCCTTATTAGGGGCATATACTCTTACTGAGTAAAAGCCATATAGCGTCATGCGTTACCGAAGCATGGCACGACTCTCTCATAATTTATGCACGGCTTTAACAAGCGTGATGAATGAGTTACTGGCTTAACGTAACGATCATTAAAACTTAGGAACACTGTCCCATCATTCTAGGGATGACAGGTGCATTGCTTAATCCCCTAGCCATAAATGACAGTCATCATGGTTATAAGTTTAGCGATACCTTCCGTAATTAGGACCGTGATGAATAAAATTGTAAGCGATGACTTTTAAAGTTGCACCGTACCCACTTAAGATCTTAGCGATAGTCCCCGTAATTACGGGAGCATTAACTACACTCTTAGCAAGACCTCCCGCAATTATCACATAGGTCACCTATAATCTTAGCGATACCGCCTGTAATTACCAGGAGATACATACAAACTTCAGCGATACCTTTCGCAAGTATAACAAGACACATTAAACGCTTAGCAATATCTTCCGTAATTACGGGAGCATTAACTACACTCTTAGCAAGACCTCCCGTAATTATCACATAGGTCACCTATAATCTTAGCGATACCTCCTGTAATTACCGGCAGTTTTGCAATAAAATAAACCCGCTACCCTGCGTCATTATGCTCATTTAAGACATCCTTTTCGTATTAATTAGCACTTGCTTCTTATCTGTCTTGATTAATTCCAATAATAGCCATGTGTTAAATACGAGCGCGTGTATTTTTGATGCCAGCTATAAAACCACCTCGCGACAGACTTAATTCTGCGCCCCATTCTCCTTTACATCAGTCATTAAATCCTTAATATTTTGTTGTTGTTGCACGATAAAATCTTTACTTTGTTCAGCGGTTTTAGTGGTGATCGTAAGCAATTCTTTACGATATTTATGGGTTAAATAGCCCGCGACAATCCCTAAGCCAAACACCACGAAAGGATGTCGAGAAATACCAATTGCGACACCTCGGCCAGATTGAATAATCACTGAAGCCGCCACGGCAGTGGCCACGCCTTTAACCACCAACTCACCTGTAGAGTCTGCGGGCTTTAACGGGGTTGACGCTTTAGCTATCTCAATAATGTTAGAAGATGCTTGAGAAGAAGATTGAGTCATGACGGTTCCTTGAGGCTATTAGAAAAATGAGGTGCGGTCAATGACCGATTAGACCAATAATAAAACAAGATTAACTCACTGTCATGCCTATTCTTATTTATTTAAAAGAATTTAAGCATTACCCTAAACCCTTGCTTTAATACCCTCTCACTGAGTTTATTTTGTTTGAGACTTAAAGAGGGCATATCACACACTTTCAATCAAAACTGTGCGATATGACACAGTTTAATAACCCTCCAGTATTAACTTAAAAACCTTACTCACTGATACCTAAAGAAAAAGAACTAATGGCCTAAATATTGCTTTTGTTTAGCGTATTTTAGACAAACTTTCGCCTACCTCTTTAACAATCGATTACATCATGAACAGCATGTCCCCAAAATATTACTCTAACTCCCCCGTAAAGCGCAAACTCACTTATAACAGCGTTTGGCGCTGGCACTTTTATGCCGGTCTGTTTTGCATCCCGTTTGCTTTGTGGCTATCGGTCACGGGCGGCCTCTATTTATTTAAACCCCAAATAGAAGCCTGGATAGATCGAGATTACGATAACTTAGTCATTATTGGACAAACCGCTTCACCCAAAGATCAAGTACTTGCGGCCTTAGCAACCGTTCCAGACTCTGTACTCAATGCTTACGAACTTCCCACCTCAAATACCTCAGCCGTACGCATCTTAGTCGGCAAAGAAAAACAATTACACCGCGTTTACGTACACCCACAAACCCTAGAAATATTAAACAGCGTGCCTGAAGATGAGCGCCTGATGCCATTAATATTTCATCTCCACGGTGATTTATTAGCAGGTGACAAAGGCTCTATGTTGGTAGAGTTGGCAGCCTCTTGGATGGTGGTATTAATTATCACCGGACTGTACTTATGGTGGCCACGCAATACCGCAGGCTTAGCAGGGATTGTTTATCCTCGACTCACCTCTGGAGGCCGGACTTTTTGGCGTGATATTCATTCAGTCACCGGCTTATGGGTGGCTTTCTTTGTGCTGTTCTTAATTGTAAGTGGCTTACCTTGGGCTAAATCTTGGGGCGGCATGCTCAAACAAGTTCGCCAAAGCGTTAAAACGATGGAAACGACCCCAGTTAAACAAGATTGGACTACCGGCCCTTCGTCTGAATTAGCCGAGCGTCAAGCCAACAATACCCCGACACCCGTCGCGGCGAAATCTGGCGGTGGCGAACATGACGGCCATAACATGTCTAATTCGATCATGATGGCTGATTACAGCCTTTTAAATCACATTACCGAGGTCGTCAGCACTCAACAACTTGCCGCACCCGTAATGATCACACCTCCGACCCAATCTAACCCCAATTGGTCTGCCCGCTCTGATACACAAAATAGACCGTTACGTGCTAATCTTAAATTAGATGCCACTACAGGTGAAATTATCGAACGCAAAGATTTTAGTCAACGCCCCTTGTTAGATCGCATTATTGGCACGGGAGTGGCCGCTCATGAAGGCCAATTATTTGGCTGGTTTAATCAAGCCCTAGGTTTGCTAACGGCAATAGGCGTGTTTTTATTGGGTATCAGTTCTGTCGTATTATGGTGGAGCAGACGCACACCTGGCACTTTAGGCGCACCTAAAGCGCTTAAGCATCCTCCTTTACCCTTTTTTCTGGGTATTGTTATCCTTGTGCTTGGCGCATTTTTACCTTTATTAGGTATTTCTTTAGTCGCTATTTTATGTATTGAATATACAATATTATGTCGATTGACTTGGACGCGTGATTTTTTAAGTATTAAACGCTAAACTATTCTAAGACCCCATTATTTCTTGGTCGTGTATTCTACAGCGCATGAGTTAACTTAAAGCGCTGTGGAATACACGACCCTTTTTAAAATTTTTATGAAACCACCGTCATCATTTGTCTTTCTAATCCTCTTTGTTTGTTTCTTATTGCTCGTACTCATGACAGGTAAGGAACCCTTGCCGCATTAAATGCTTAACCCTCATCAGCGCTAGCATTTACTCAAATGCTAGCCCTTAAAAACGACAGGAAGTGCTATAAATCGCCACCTCGCCGTCCGTTAACATCCATCCATATATGGGGCAAGCCCAAGGCTTTTAACCATTCAGGCCCCTGTTCTTCCTTAAGCATGGCGATTGTTGAGGCACTGCCCGCAATCACACAAAAGTCACTGATCACCGTCACTGCCGCTAAATACTTAACAGGCCAACCGGTTTTAGGATTAAGAATATGCGCATAGCGAACCCCATCAATCACAATACAGCGCTCGTAATCACCACTACTGGCAACGGCTCCTCGACTGACAGCCAGATTAATCAAAACCTCTCCGGGAATTCGAGGGTGCCCAACGCCCACACGCCAAGGTTCACCCTTCTCTCTGGGACCAACCAAGCGTATATCGCCACCTAAATTAATAAAACCATGATTTATATCGGCCTCGCGACATAAAGTAGCGGCTCTATCAACCGCGTACTCCTTTACAATCCCACCAAAATCGAGCTCCATTCCAGGTATTAAAAAATCTAAAACCGGTGCTTTCCAGTCTATTTTTCCCCAACCCACCTTTGCCAGTAACAGGCTTATCTGCTCTTGAGTGGGTAATCGCTCTGAATGAAAGCGCCAAGCCCCTCGAAGCACACCCGAAGTGATATCAAACAAACCCTCACTTTGTTGATAACACGTTTCAGCATAATTCAAAAGATCAGCGGTTTCATTATCAACCGTTATCGAACCACCTTGCAGAGCAATCTGATTAATTTTACTTAGAAAACTGTCTTGACGATAACGCGAATACTTTGCCTCTAACCTTTCCACATCGGCAATAATCCGCTTGCTGAGTCTAGTTGCTTTTCCTGGATGCTCACTAAAAAGCTGGATTTCGCAGAGCGTCCCCATCGCTTTAAAATTAAAACAGAAATGTTTAAGCTTTTTATCTTTCATAAGGCCATCAGAAAATACGTATTGGTGTCTGAAATTATACCTGTGGAGATTCGTCTTTCTAAGACTATTTGCTTGTAACTCGAAGGGGGAATTTAATTTAAATCCTCCGTTAAAGACTCATTGATTGATTGTGCAACGAGACTTTAACGTAAGCTTATGAATAAAAAACTGCTTCCACAACAAGAGGCTAAGTCATGAAAGCAGAAAAGGGGGGAGGTTTAAAATTTGTAACCCACTTGTGCAAAGTAAGTACGTAACGGTAAGGGGTGATTATAGAAAGCGACGTAACCATTAATATTATCGATACCCACTGACATATGACCTTTCTTGTCATTAAAGTGATAAGTGCTTTTTAAATCAACATACACTGACTCATTAAAGGCACCGTAATAAGCCGCTTGAGTATCTTTATTATCCGGTTGTGAATACATGGTACTTTGATAACGCGTGCCAACAGATAAATCTAAATCTCTACCATAATGATAAGTCGTTAACTGATTAATCCTAAAATTAGGCATCAGAGGCATTTGATTACCTACCAATGCTGTATTTAAAGGATTGGACACTATCTGTGAGTTTAAGACCGTTGTATTAAACTTAAAGTCGAAGTTTGTTTTGAAAACACGGTCAAAATTGGTCGACAAATCAATGCCATTCGTTTCCACTTCACCAATTGATGACATTACTGAACTTAAATTTGGACTCCCATTTAAGTAAATATACTGCGTGTAAATCGCATTACGGATATTTTCATGATACAAATTCAAACGCACATAGCCATTATCAAAATCATACTCACCTAACAAGTTATGATGCGTACCATCTTCGGGTTTTAAAGTCGCATTGGCCAAACTCACACTGCCCGTCACACTGTTTGAGTTTCCAAATAACTCATCAGCCACTGGATAACGATAGGCTTTGGCAACCGAATAACGAAATTTCCATCGCCCGGGTTGGTAACCGAAAGAGAACTTAGGTGCCCAATTCGATACTTGACGGTCTTGTGGATTTAATGCGCCATTTGGACTCGCTCCCGTCAAATAAGTGCCATTACCCATATTCCAACGCTCTAAACGTACCCCAGGAGTCGCATCCCAATCCTTCATAAAACGCCAACTCACTTGATTAAACCATGCATAAGAACTCGTGGTACCGCCGCTCTGAGAAGAAAGTGGATTGGAAGCATTTGCAGTCCCTGCCACTCCCGTACCCGTCGAAACGATATTTCCACTATAATTACTTAAATTATTGACTGTTTGCATCATGTGCGCCCGTTGATATTCAAACCCCGTTGAATACGACAGATTTTTATTACCAAAGAACTCATCATTATTAAACGATGATTTAGTAGACACCCAGCCAGAACCTGTCCAATGTGTATTGGTACCGACTTGACCGGCCGCCGTTTGATATTTTGGATCAGCCGGATTATAACTGGAAGAAAGAGTCGTATCATTAAGGATGTCAAAATAACTGACATTAGTTTTGTTATACCAGTTACCGAACACACGACCATCCAATCCCCAACCTAAACTAACCGTCTGACGATTTTGTTGACTCGCGCCCCACGAGGTATTATTTGCTAACCTATTTCCTGCAGCATTAAAACCTGATAATTGAGACCCCCAAATGGCTTGACCCGCCGCATTAGTCAATAATGATTGACCGACATGCGTCACCGTCAAGTCCTGAAATGCAGCCGTAATATTTGTTTTGAGCTCTGAATTTATATCGTAGGCCCCTTTCCATTTATACAAATCATCAATTGAATGATAAACCCCATCGGTACCGATTTGCAGCATAGGCGTTCCAGAGATACCACCTTGACCGTTACCTTTAGGATTTGTTTCAGACAAGGCACCGAAAACTGGAGTGACTGCCGCTCCTGTGGTAGTTAATCCAGTCACCACCGTTGGCGTCATCGGCTGACCTTCATTCTCTAAATGATTATAAGAAAAGTAGGTACTAAAATCACCAAACTTATCCCCATAAGAGCCAAAAGTTTTAAATCCTTGTAAATTAGTATTCGTCCCCATGGAATTGTAAGGTTGTAACATATAAGTGGCTTCGGTGTATATCTCACGTTTTTGAGGCATTAACGTCGTGTAATTAATCACCCCTCCCATCGCATTACCACTGTATTCCGCAGAGAATGGTCCACCAATCACTTCAACTGATTTAACTTCACCTGGGCCAATCAAACCCCAACGAGGTGATCCGTTATAACTTGATTGCAAGGGATTCCAAATCGGCATACCATCCATAAACACCATCACTCGGCCGGCTTGATAAGGATTTGACCCCCTCATACCCACTGGTGCATTAGGATCACCGATATAACGCTGACGCGCGAACACACCTGATTCATATTTAACAGAATCCGCGGTAGTCACCGCATTGGTTTTTTCAATATCGGCCTTTCTAACCTTAGTGCTCGGTGCAGAAATATTAGTTTTTGAGGGTGTCGCTAACGGACTATTATCCGTATCAACACCCGTGACGACCATATCATCTAAAGCTAATTTAGAATCGGCTGCCTTTACTTTAGCCTTGGCTGGTTTACTCGGTGCATTTTTTGTCTCAGATGCTGTACTTTTATTTACATCGGCAAATGCCCACGGTGTTGCTGCTAATAATACACAAATTAAAGCGTACTTGGATCTAAGAGGAAAAGGAGGGTTGAGATGACTCATAATCTACCATACTGTTTTGATCATTAAAAAAATTACTCCTGATAACGTTATCGGAGCAACCGGTCTAAAAACAGAAAAGCAAAAACCGAGCCAGCTTTAAAAATGTAACTTTATACTTTTATAATTAGGGTGTTATCTTAAATTCAACGGACAAGCACAAAAACAACACTTAATTAAACTATGTTATATACCGCATTTTTATTCCCAATATAAGCCATATCACACAGTTTTTCTGACCATAAAATGTATGCCGCATCGCCAACACCTTATGTTTTATATAGAAGGCATACCTTGGCATATAAACTGCTATTATTATATATCTATCAATTACCCTTTCTTCAATAAAGTGAACTTTATTTTTCTCCGTGACTACAATCTCTCCTCTAAGGGTTATGAGTTATGCAACGTAACTCTATTTTTTCTTTTATAATGCGCATAGATGATTTATCTATTCACCTTGATACCACTTAACTTTATTTTTCTGCAAACACAAAGACTTACTACTGTCATGTCGCAATCAACCCCCGCTTATTCCAATAAAGCTCTCTTTAATCCACTAAGCACCCAGAAACCACCGTCTTTTATAGCCAGTGTATTTCTAGCAATGGTCATTTGTTTGCATGTCGTTTTAGCCTGGTATTTACTCAGTAAGCCCAAAATAGATACCACGCCCCCTGCTACTGTTATCATGGAAGTGGCCTTGGTGCAAAAAACTGCACCCATCATTAAACCAGTCGCGGCGCCTACACCACCACCGGTCAAAAAAGAACCTGAAAAACCCAAACCGATCATCAAACCCAAACCTATTAAACAGCCTGTGGTCGCTAAAAAGCCTGAACCTGAGCCAGTGCCCGCAGAAATAAAAGACGTGGTTCCACTACAGACCGCGCCTCCGGCACCCGCACCTCCCGCGCCAGCAGTAGAGTCAAGTCCAGCGCCCACGAACAATGCACCCAAAGCCATAGGCCCGACCAGCGAAACGACCGCTCCTAGCTCTGCCGTGGTGGCTTTATTCCGAGTCCCACCCGAATACCCAGCTCGCGCGGCTAATCGTCATATTGAAGGCTGGGTTAAAGTTGAATTTACCGTACAAACCGATGGCTCAGTGGAAGATGCTGTGGTTGTCAGCGCCGAACCAGAAGATATTTTTAATGACGCCGCTCTAACCGCTATCAGCAAATGGCGCTTTAAAGAGAAAATCGTTAATGGTGTCGCAGTACCTCAACGCGCGGTGCAAAAATTACAGTTTAAACTCGAACACTAATTTCTTAATTATTAATTATTAACCGAAGGATACCACTCGAATGCCTGAACATCTTGCTCCCCAACTTATTATTGATGGAACCCTCTATACGCTCGTCGTTTTTTCTGTGATTACTTGGACGCTTATATTCTTCAAAGTGTGGCAATTTGCTCATAATAAACGCTGCAATCAAGAGTTTGAAGCGGCTTTTTGGGCGCTTTCTGACTTAAGCCAACTCAAAAACCTCTCGCCAGAGTTAGCCAAAGGTTCTGCGGCTAGACTCGCTTATGTCGGCAACCAATGGCTAGAAGAAAAACAAGTCGCGTCTAAAAACCAATTAAAATACCAAGGTGATCCGACGGAATTGCTTGAACAAGTGATTCGTGAGCAATTACAAAAAGAACAACACAGCATGGAAAATGGCTTAACTATCTTAGCCAGCATTGGCAGTACCGCACCTTTTGTAGGTTTATTTGGCACCGTGCTAGGGATTATGCATGCCATGCACGAAATTACCGCCAGCGGCTCAACCAGTTTAGATGTGGTTGCGGGCCCGATTGGTGATGCGCTGGTGGCCACCGCGATTGGTATCGCGGTGGCGGTACCGGCGGTATTGGCTTACAACTTTGCTTTACGTCGCGTCAAAATTCAACGCACCCATTTAGAAAACTTTGTGATTAGCTTTTTAACCGTTGCGTTACCGTCTAAAAACGAGCAGGCTTAACTCATGGCTTTTAAACCTCAATCAGAAGATGAAAGTGCATTAAGCGAAATTAACGTGACACCTTTAGTGGATGTGATGCTGGTGTTGGTGATTATTTTGCTCGTCACAGCGCCGCTCTTAACGCAGTCGGTGCATGTCACTTTGCCTAAAACAACTCAAACCACCGCAGATGTTAACGCACAACCCTTGCAATTAGGTATTGATGCACAAGGCGTGATTACTGTTAATAAAATCCCAATGGCCGATCTGGGGGCTCTTGAGTTTGCATTAAAAGCTGAGCTTGAAAAGAATCCTGAAATTGGGGTGCATCTTTATGCTGATAAAGCCGTGGTCTATGAAAAACTGGCTGAAGTAATGGCGACCGCTCAACACGCGGGTATTGTTAAACTGGCTTTTGTCACACTAGAAAACTAAACAGTCCCACTTAAGGAGCGACCTTGTCGCTCCTGTTTCGCTTGATTGTCTTAGCACCTGTAAGTCCGCGACTACCCACCTTGTATATTTCTAATCATGCCGGCATAATAATTAACCACTTGCTCAAGTAAGTTAATCACTTGATCAATATGTTCTTTAATATCATACACAAAGTTATGTTGCTGAAAGCCTTCTGCCACATAAAAAGACATGCCCATATATAAGGTGTTAAAGCCCATAAAGATCATAATCAACGCGGCTGATTTCAACATGAGGCCTCTTAATTTTGCGGTCATTTTTCCAAACGCCACACTCACAAACAGCATTGTCGGTAAAGTGCCCGCGCCAAAGGTCAACATTAATAACCCCCCTTCGATAATATTTGGTGCTGAGGTGGCTTTTACCGCCATAGCAAAGGTCATTGGGCAAGGCATCAGACCATTTAATAGCCCCGCTAAGGTAGCACCCACAATCGGCCCTCGGGTTCTTGAAGCCGCATAGCCTCGACGCAACAACACCAGAGGAATTAATCGGATTGAACCCTGAAAAGGTATCCAACCTAAAATACCTAGGGCTAGAAATATAACGACACCCCCAATAAACATCTGTAGGATGCTTTGGACTTTACCAAACACCCCACTGGACACCAACACAAAGCCTAAAGCCGCCGCCGCAATACCTACCATGCTATAAACAAATAACCGCGCTATTTGATACACAAAATAAGGTAAATACCGCTTAGAGGGGCCCGCCTTCATAAAATACCCTGACACCAAAGCGCCGCACATCCCTAAGCAATGGCCACTCCCTAAGACACCAGCGATAAAAGCCAACCCATAATCAAAGCCTCCGGTCGCGGCAGCCACATGCTGCATCCCCATATCCATCGTTGAATGATCCATATTTAATCCTGTTTTTTACTGAGTCGTAAGGAATTTACAATCACTGACACTGAACTTAACGCCATCGCCGCCGAGGCAATCATCGGATTCAACTTACCCATTGAGGCCACAGGAATCGCAATCACGTTATAAGCAAACGCCCAAAATAAATTCTGTTTAATAATTTTAATCGTATCGGTACTTAACTGAATCGCCGCCGTTACCTTAGTAATATCTCCTTTTACTAAGGTCATATCAGCGGATTCAATGGCGATATCAGTCCCAGTACCAATGGCAAAACCGACATCAGCGGCGGCTAAAGCGGGTGCATCATTGATACCATCACCAATCATGCCGACCTTTTTACCTTCTGCTTGAAACTGCTGAATAATCGCTAACTTTTGTTCGGGCTTTGCATTGGCAATCACCGTCTCAATCCCAACGACAGCCGCAATATAATGGGCCGTTTTTTCCGTATCTCCGGTGACCATTAAGGTGTGTACACCTAATTTATTTAACTGTGCAAGCGCTTTAACCGCTTCTACTCTAGCTTTATCGGCAATACCAAATACCGCCACAGCTTTACCATTAACCGCCATTAAAACAGGTGTCTTACCTTGAATAGAAAATTCATCTATTACAGCCGCCAAGTGTTCTAGCTCAACACCTTGTTTCTGTAACCAGGCCTGATTACCCAGCAATAACTTTTTACTGTCGATCTCTGCTTCAATACCTAAGCCGGTTTCACTGTAAAAGTAATCACACGCCAGTAGATCAATCGCTTTCTCCTTAGCGTAGGCGACAATGGCTTTACCTAAGAAATGCTCAGAGTTATTCTCAGCAGATGCCGCCAGTGCGATGATCTTTTCGGTACTCATTCGAGAAAACTTAACTAGATCAGTGACCCTAGGTTTGCCTTCTGTAATCGTGCCGGTTTTATCAAACACAATGACATTTAATTTAGCAGCCGTCTCCAAACTCTCGCCATTACGAATGTAAATCCCTTCATCGGCCGCTTGTCCTGCCCCCACCATAATGGCAGCGGGGGTTGCCAGACCTAAGGCGCATGGACAGGCGATCAGCAATACCGTAATCGCATTACCAAAAGCGAAACCAAAGGGCGCACCCACCACTAACCAACCGACTAAGGTCGCCCCTGATAACGCCATCACCGCAGGCACAAATACCGCCGAAATTTTATCGACTTGCTTTTGAATCGGTAACTTTGTGGCTTGGGCTTGATCCACCATGTGGACAATGCCGGCTAAGACGGTATCCATGCCAACGGCCGTCACTTTAATCTTTAAAACCCCACTGCCATTCACACAACCACCAATGACTTTGTGCCCACTATTCTTAATCACGGGCACACTTTCACCGGTTACCATGGCTTCATCGACTGTTGACACGCCGTCAATGACTAGGCCATCTGTGGGAATCTTTTCACCGGGGCGAATCAATAACTCATCACCCACCACACAATCATCGACAGAAATAACAAACTCTTGTCCATTTCTAAGCACAGTAGCAGTTTGTGGTTGTAAATCGACTAATCTACGAATTGCTTCACCAGCTTGGCCCTTAGCACGTTCTTCTAAAAAGCGCCCCAACAACACAAAGGTAATGATGGCGGCACCGGCTTCAAAGTAAAGATGACCTTTGCGTCTAAATAAAGCCGGCAAACTATACCCATAAGCAGAACCCACACCCAGCGCAATTAAGGTATCCATGTTCGCCGTGCGTTGCTTAGCCAACCTCCAAGCTTTGGCAAAAAAGGTGCCGCCTGACCAAAAGACCACTGGGGTAGTTAAGGCAAATTGAAACCAGTGCAACCAACGTGTTTGAGGCATGCTCATGCCGACTAATACCACGGGTAAACTTAACACACCCGCCCAGATAAAATGTTTTTTAGCCTGAACAATGCGTTCTTGTTCCTTATCAATTAATATTTTTCGTTGCGACAAGGTATCCATCGCATAAGTCTTATACCCCAACGCCGCCACTTTAGCACTGACGTCTACAGGACTTATTTGCCCATGTACCGTTAAAGTAGACGTCCCAAAATTAACACTGGCTTGTTTAATACGCGGTTCACGTTTTAACACCATCTCAATCAATAAAGCACAGGAGGCACAACTCATCCCTTCTACGGCTAAATCAATTTCTTGAAGAGCACCGTCAAAGACTTTCTCTGTATCGTGTGCGTTGAGTGACTTCTTTCGAGCAATATTTGAGAGCACCGCATCTAAAAGTATCAGCAAATTCTTTGGAGGTAAGCGAGTGGCGTCAAATTCAATCACCACTGAACCAATAGCGCAAACCGATCTTACTCGCTTTATTTCAGGACGTTTCTTTAAGAGAATTTCAAGGATATAACTGCGCTCTTGATCATTTTTCAAGAGCGGCGATAGTATTCTGATACGATATTTTAAGTGATGGACTAACTGAAAATTAATCGGAGTATAAGTGTCTATCATCATAGCGAGAAATCTCTCAATAAGTCATCAATCGAACATTCGTTCGTTATTATTTTTGTTTACGTGAACGAACCAATAAAAAAAACATATAAAATAAAGCCATCCATTCATAGCGATATTTAAGCGGCTTAACGAGCCAATTTTGGGTAATCTCGCCCCAATGCAAACGAATTAAAAACAACACTAAAATATCATTTAAAAAATCAATAATCGCTTTCTCGGGATCTTTAACAAACGCTTTAGGCTTTTTCATTCCTAACTTAGTCAAGACTTTGGCAGCTTGTACCGTTTCTTTAACCTCACCCACTTTTTCTTTAGTCCAACGCGTTAGTTTAAACGTGTCTAGCTTGGCATTTAATTTGTCTTTCCACTGGGTGACACGCGTCTCGGGTTGAGGCATTAAAGCCCCCTGTTGCTCTAACTCAGCTAACAAATCAAACAATTGTCTAGCCAGCGCTTTAAAATCACACACAACTTCATGGTAACGAATTGATAACTTTTGCTGACTGCGATACACTTTAACTCGGTAAACCCCTTCTATATTTGCAATGCCGGCGCTGATCCTCTCGGCTATCACCTTGTCACAAAGTTGAGCAGGGAACTGGAAACGCACATGCCCGTCTTCCCTGTAACGCACTACAAATTCTTTTTGAATAGACATCCGAAGCAAACTCCTTATAAACAAAACGGGTGCCCAGTATAGCGATATACAGGAACACCCGCCAATGAAGTCAACTCATTCTAAAAAGAATGAACCACCTTAAAAATAACCGATAACTTATTCTTTACCTTCAGCCACAATATCTTCGAGGTTTTCTTTTTGCTGTAAAACGAAATCTTTACCCGCATCAACCGCTTTAGTGGTACTGGAAATAATTTCTTTTCTGTATTTATAAACCAGATAACCCGCAGCCAAGCCCAAACCAAAAACTAAAACCGGATGTTTAGCAACATTACTCATGAGTCTACTCCCCGTATGAACTGTAGATGAAACAATTGAACCCTTAACAACTTCTTTAGCGACCGCACCCGCGGCCTTACCATGTGCATGCTTCATAGTTACCTTTCTTTAGTAATTTTAAATTCTCTAATAACATTAATTTTTGTCTGACTCAGATAACAATTGATCTTCATTTAACAATTGAAAAATCCCCTTACATCCCTCACAACAAAAAACTTTATCTCCCTCTTTAGTTTTTAAAGTGAAGGCAAATACTGCAACAGGTAAGCCACAAAGATCACACACTTTTTTTATATCAGTCATATCAGTCATATCAGATTACATTTACTATTAAGCTTAATAACCATACTAGCAAACTATAATTTCAACTACAACAAGGAGATTTATAAATTTAAGACAAAGAAACCGGACTGTTTTTTTCTTAAACATAATCAAGGTACTTATAAGACGATGACTAACAAGTTATTTTTATCAACTATCTAGCGTTTTTAACGAGATGAAGATTGACTGACTCTTTTTCTTCGGTTTGTATAGCTTCATTTTCATTTAGATGAAGATTCACTGACTCTTTTTCTTCGGTTTGTATCGATTCATTTTCATTTAGATGGGGCAAGGAGTCTTTTTTTGCTCTCCGATCTAAGGACAAATAAAGTTGCTGATCTCTCTCCTGAATCAACTTATGAAGCAATGCCGTGCGTTCT
>CAIPDT010000146.1 GCA_903863905.1 uncultured Methylococcaceae bacterium | reverse complement strand
GCAACCCGCTCCGCACTTGAATCCGATACAAATTGACGTTTATCCCAGTTAAGCACTTTATTGGCTTTATCAATAAAACCTTTCTCAATAAAAATGCCTTTTGTAACCTGCCAATCTTCGTTACTTATTCGTAGTTGAAACGCTACTTCTTCATCATGTAACGTTACATCTCCGTTACATCTAATACACAAAACCATAATTAATCTTCTTTGGTTTTGTTCGCTCATCATCTGAACTTTTGGATCAGTTAAAAACTCTGCATATAGCCTGAACCATGGATTAGACATAAATAAAATTCTTCATGTTGTTACTCCTTCAATAACCCTTAAATAAAGATGCAAGACGATACGGTAAGGGGCCGTATATTCGGGAGCTACCCTAGCCTTGCAAAACTGGTTAAAAATACTCTCGTTTTCTTGATTCGCTTATGGGCTGATCAAGTACGACGAGGGCCTCATATTTACTACAAACCCGCTCAACATCAGGCCAAAAGACCCTGTTGCCTAGCGCTTTATAATTCTTATCGTAGAGCTCTGGTCTGGGCCTGCGTTTTGGAAACTTATCCAGCCAAGTCTCCATCGGTGCGCAGCTACCGATACCATCCCCAAAACCTATGGTGTCGCGGGTAAAATGCCGACACTGTGCGCAAGTTACCAAGTTCTTATGGTTCTTTTAGTTCTTTGTTATTTCTTTTCAAAAATTGATTTCATAGACTCAAATTCAGCTTCTTTTTGATCCACATACTCAATGACAAACTGTCTTAATTTGCTGGATTTATCATGTCCCTCTAATGCAATAAGATTTTCAAATCTAAGTTGAATGTCTTTAGGCACATGAGTGACAAGTGAAGCATTGTTTTTATCAACCATAACTATTAACCCATTACGAAATTAAAATTACCCTTATGCTAGAATCTAAATTCCCCAATCTATCAACCAACACAAAGGTAAAACCATGCAAATGCAAAGCGTCCGTTCTAGTGCCATTCAAGCCATTGGTTATGATGTGCAAACCCACCGCTTATTTATTCAATTTATTCATAACCCAAAAATCTATACGTACTGCCGAGTACCTGAGGCCGTTTATTCAAGTTTTATGGCGGCAAACTCTAAGGGCAGTTATTACGATCTTTACATCAAAGACAACTACAACTGCCCTTAACAGGGATCACCGTGCTGTGCATATAAGCCTGTCCCGTAGCGGTATGCGCACCGCACTTAATAATCAACGCTTCAAGCGCGTTAATTTCTTGAGTGAAATTTGTCGTCCAAGAGGTTTCTGCTTGAAACCCCAGTTCTGGCCGATCGGTAATCAAACAATGGTTATTACCCAACAGCGCCAAAATGGCTTGGTTAATGACCCGTACATCTTGCTCAGTAAGCTCACGCATCTTGGTTACTCAAATGCCTCAGGAAGCAATTCTTGCCTAGTAATAAGATTTCCTGATGCTATTTCTATTTTTTTGGCAAGTTTGATAGACGGCTTTCGATGGCCGCCTGCAAGCTGTGAGAAATAAGCATCAGTAGTACCAGCCAAAGCAGCTATCCGTTGACGTTCATTTCTTGGAGTTGATTTAATGAAAGTTTTTATGTTCATGCGCAATACTTTAGCGTATTGCTAAAATAAAATCAATAAGGTTTAGCGTTATGTATATTTATCAATTTTCTAATTACTGCTCTAATGTCGATATGAAATTTACAATTGCAGATATAAGAAAAAACAACCTTGAAAAGCTGATTAAAGAATCAGGGCTTAATAAGGGTAAGTTTGCTGAAAAAATAGATACTAGCCCGGCTTATATCAGTCAGATATTGAGTGAAAAAACTCAAAGAGATATGGGTAACGATTTAGCTAGAAAAATTGAATCTTTATTAGCTAAAGACCACGGGTGGATGGATGTATTACATGACTCCCTCTCCCCCCAACCCTCTATCTTAGATAACAACATTGCAGTCGGGCCAGAAAACCGTGGGGATGTGCCTGTTATTAGCTGGGTACAAGCCGGAGCGTGGTGCGAAGCAATTGATAATTTCAATGTAGGCGATGCTGAGCGCTGGATACCCTGCCCTGTCTCGCATAGCAAGCATACTTATGCCTTAAGAGTGCGAGGGGATTCTATGTTAGCGCCCTTTGGTAGCTCAGTTAGCTTTTCAGAAGGCACCTTGATTTACGTTGACCCAGAAGCGCCATTGCTTAGTGGAAAAAAAGTAATCGCGAAACTGCTAGACAGTAACGAAGTCACTTTTAAAGTCTATCGTGAAGAAGATGGTAAAAAGTGGCTGATCCCGCTTAATCCGCAGTACGACAAAATAGAATTAGTAGAAGGCATGCACATTTGTGGCGTGGTTATTTTTGCCGGCTTTGATGTTTGATGTGTTGCTGAGTCTTTTGGTCGTCGCAGTTGTGGTGATAAGATATAATAAATACCAAAATATTAAACATAACACTGGAAGATAGAT
>CAIPDT010000145.1 GCA_903863905.1 uncultured Methylococcaceae bacterium | reverse complement strand
TGGCGCATTATCAATTTGATCAAATGCTTTTACCGCACCACCATGTAATTTTGCCATTACCGTGGTTAATGCAGCTGTTAATGTTGTTTTACCATGATCAACGTGACCAATCGTGCCTACGTTTACGTGGGGCTTACTACGTGAAAATTTTTCTTTAGCCATGAGTTAATACCTTTATATTTTTCAATTTTATGAAGATTTTCTAATGATACCTTCTGCAACATGCGAAGGAGTTTCATTGTATTTTTCAAACTGCATACTGTACGTAGCTCGCCCCTGTGTTGCAGAACGCAAATCAGTCGAATACCCGAACATTTCCGACAATGGAACTTCGCAGCTTAGTGTTTTTCCAGCTATCGTATCTTGCATCCCCTGAATTATGCCACGACGCCTATTAATGTCACCAACAACATCACCCATATGCTCTTCAGGTGTTGAAATTTCAACCTTCATTATTGGCTCAAGTAAAATTGGCTCTGCAAGCTTTGCAGCCTCTCTAAAACACATTGAACCAGCAATTTTAAAAGCAATTTCATTCGAATCAATATCATGATAAGAACCATCAAATATTGAAACTTTAATATCCAACATAGGATAACCAGCAAGAACACCGCACTTCAATTGCTCTTGAACACCTTTATCTACTGAAGGAATATATTCTTTCGGAACAACTCCACCGATCACCTCATTAACAAATACATATCCAGCACCCATTTCTTGTGGCTCTATACGCAAACATACATGCGCATACTGACCACGACCACCCGACTGCCTTACAAATTTTGCTTCATGCTCAATCGTCTTACGGATTGTTTCCCTATATGCCACCTGTGGAACTCCGACATTGGCATCTACATTAAACTCCCTTTTCATTCGATCAACAATAATTTCCAAATGCAACTCGCCCATCCCAGAAATTATAACTTGACCACTTTCTTCGTCTGTATGCACACGAAACGAGGGATCTTCTTGAGTCAACTTCCCTAAAGCCATGCCCATCTTATCCTGATCTGCTTTTGTTTTCGGCTCTACAGCAACTGAAATAACTGGATCTGGGAACTGCATTTTTTCAAGTATAATTATGGAATTCAAATCACATAATGTATCCCCTGTTGTTATGTCTTTCAATCCTATTACAGCAGCAATATCACCCGCAAAAACTTCTTTTACTTCTTCACGACTATTAGCATGCATTTGAACAATGCGACCAACGCGCTCTTTTTTCTTTTTTACAGAATTGCAAACAACATCTCCAGCATTCAACACTCCTGAATACACCCTAAAAAAAGACAATGTTCCAACAAATGGATCCGTAGAAATTTTAAATACTAATGCAGAAAATGGCTCCACATCTGAAGAATACCTCTCTACTTCAGTTATTTCATCTTCTAAAAGCCCAACAATAGCAGCAACATCCGTAGGTGCTGGCAAATAATCTATAATTCCATCTAATACTGACTGCACTCCCTTATTCTTAAACGCCGAACCACAATAAGCTGGTACGATTTTGTTTTTTATGGTCAACATACGAATACCATTTTTTATTTCAGTATCTGTCAAACACCCATCCATAAGATATTTTTCCATCAACTCTTCCGTTGAATCAGCCGCTGATTCAACTATATGTTCACGCCATTTATTGGCCGTACCTTGCATTTCAACTGGAATTTCTTTTTCAAAAAAAGTAGTCCCTAGCGTTTCTTCGCTCCAATAAATTGCCTTCATCTTAATCAGATCTACAACACCTGAGAATTTCTCCTCAGACCCTATAGGCAACTGCATTGGCACAACACAACATCCGAGCCTTGATTTTACCTGCTCAACAACACGCAAAAAATCTGCCCCCACCCTATCCATTTTATTTACAAAAATAACGCGAGGAACATTGTACTTATCAGCTTGCCTCCATACCGTTTCAGACTGTGGCTCAACACCCCCAACAGCACAAAACACAGCACATGCACCATCAAGCACTCTTAAAGATCGCTCAACTTCAATTGTAAAATCCACATGCCCTGGCGTATCTATTATATTAATACGATGCTGCTGATATTGATTTTCCATCCCAACCCAGAAACAAGTAGTCGCAGCTGAGGTAATTGTGATTCCACGCTCTTGCTCTTGAACCATCCAATCCATTGTTGCTGCACCATCATGCACCTCACCTATTTTATGAGACACGCCAGTGTAGTATAAAATCCTTTCCGTGATTGTTGTTTTACCTGCATCAATATGCGCCATGATACCGACATTTCTATAACGATCAATCGGCGTTTTACGCACCATAACTCACAACCTTACTTACTTCAAATTACCAACGGTAATGTGAAAATGCTTTATTAGCTTCTGCCATTCTATGAGTATCTTCACGTTTTTTAGCTGCTGAACCTCTACTCTCAAATGCATCCATTAACTCACCAGCTAACTTAGAAGACATATTTCGCTCATTTCTTTTACGCGAAGCATCTATTAACCAACGCATTGCTAAAGCCATTCTACGAGATGGTCGAACCTCAACTGGAACTTGATAAGTCGCACCACCTACTCTACGAGACTTTACTTCAACTCTTGGCTGTACATTCTCTAATGCTTTTGATAAAACCTCTAATGGCTCTACATGACCTTTACTTTCTATCACGTCTAAGGCACCATAAACAATACCTTCAGCAATTGATTTTTTACCACTTTCCATGATCATATTCATGAATTTGGTTAACATAATACTTCCAAATCTTGGATCTGGAATGATTTCTCTTTTTGTAGCAACTCTTCTTCTAGACATTTATCACCAACTTAACTATTAGCTTTTAGGTCGTTTTGTTCCATATTTGGAGCGACCGCACTTTCTATTGTTCACACCAGAGGCATCCAAACTACCACGAACTACGTGATATCTTACACCTGGCAAATCTTTAACTCTTCCACCTCTAATTAGAACTACGGAATGCTCTTGAAGATTATGACCTTCTCCACCAATATAACTACTAACCTCAGATCCATTTGTCAATCTTACTCTAGCTACTTTACGCAATGCTGAATTTGGTTTCTTAGGTGTAGTCGTATAAACACGCGTACAAACACCACGTCTTTGAGGACATGCTTCCAATGCTGGAACGTTACTTTTTTCTACTTTTTTAGCACGTGGCTTTCGAACTAATTGGTTGATCGTGGCCATATCTTTCTTTACTCCGATATACAATTTTAACTGTCAGATATAAATCAAAATTCAATAACTGACGATTGATTTATGAATAACCTGACCTAAGCACGTAAGCTTATGTGAGCAGAACATAATACTTGTTAAAAGCACTCAGGTCAAGTTCATTTTTTTTATTTATTTTTTACTACCTATACATTAAGCGCTTGTTTAAGAGCCTCTTCTACATCACCAGCATCAACAGCAACAGGAACCTCTTTATCTATAGTTTGTTGATGAACATATCGGTTCTTTCTATTTTCGTGATAAGCCAATCCCGTTCCTGCTGGTATTAACCTACCTACAATTACATTTTCTTTTAATCCTTGCAATCCATCACTCAAACCACGAACCGCGGCATCTGTCAATACTCGTGTAGTCTCTTGAAATGATGCGGCCGATATAAATGACTCCGTCGCCAACGATGCTTTTGTAATACCCAATAATATTGACTCGTAACTAGCTGGTATTTTTCCTTCACTTTCAATCTTATCGTTTTCTACACGCATAGCAGCTCTCTCAACTTGCTCACCTTTTATGAAGCTTGTATCACCAGAAGCTGTTATCTCGACTTTCCTTAACATTTGACGAATAATCGCCTCAATATGCTTATCATTAATCTTTACTCCTTGTAAACGATAAACATCTTGTATTTCTTTAACTAAATAATTAGCTAATTCCTCTATGCCTCTTAATCTAAGAATATCATGAGGAGTCAACTCACCTTCAGCAATTGTTTCGCCTTTTTCAACATACTCGCCTTCAAATACTGTGATATGCCTCCATTTTGGTATCAAAGTTTCTACTTGCTCACCCATGCCATCAGTAATGATAACTCGTTGCTTACCTTTTGTTTCCTTACCAAAAGAAATAGTCCCGCTTGTTTCTGCTAAAATCGCCGGATCTTTTGTTTTTCTAGCTTCAAATAAATCAGCTACTCGAGGTAAACCTCCTGTAATATCACGGGTTTTACTTGATTCTTGTGGAATTCTAGCAAGCACATCACCCACTCGAACTTCCCCTCCATCTTTTATACCCGCAATTGCTCCTGCAGGTAAGAAATATTGAGCCGGTATCTCAGTACCCGGAAGATAAATCGTATTCCCATCACCATCCAATAGTTTTACCATTGGGCGCAACTCTTTACCCGCTGACCCTCGCTGCTTTGGATCTGTAACCACTAGAGAACTCAACCCTGTTACTTCATCAGATTGCTTTTGTACTGTTACGCCATCTAAGAAATCTTTAAGCTCTACAATCCCATCAACTTCAGTTATAACAGGATGCGTATGTGGATCCCAGGTTACAATAATATCACCGGCTAAGATCTTAGATCCTTCCTGAACAGTTAATACAGATCCATAAGGTATTTTATAGCGCTCTCTTTCACGACCATAATCATCAACAACCCCTACCTCACCCGATCTTGATACAGCTACTAGCTTACCCTCCCTGTTCAGAACCGATTTCAAATTATTTAATCTCACTGTTCCAGCGGACTTAACTTGAACATTGCTTATAGCTGCAGATCTTGACGCAGCTCCACCGATGTGGAATGTGCGCATTGTTAACTGTGTACCAGGCTCACCAATAGATTGAGCAGCTATTACTCCAACAGCCTCACCTATATTAACCAGATGTCCACGACCTAAATCACGCCCATAACAAGCAGCACAAACACCATGTCTATTTTCACAGGTTATTATTGATCTAACTACAACCTGGTCAATGCTTTGCTCTTCAAGAATTGATACCCAATGTTCATCTAATAATGTCTTAGCAGGAACAATAATATTTTCGCCAGATACGTCCATGATATCATTTACAGCCACACGTCCTAATACACGCTCTGACAATGGCTCTACTACATCACCACCTTCAATAATAGGCGTCATAATAAGCCCATTTGTTGTACCACAATCATTACCTGTAATAACCAAATCCTGAGCCACATCAACCAATCGACGCGTTAGATATCCAGAGTTTGCTGTTTTTAATGCTGTATCTGCCAATCCTTTTCTAGCACCATGCGTAGAAATAAAGTATTGCAACACATCAAGACCTTCGCGGAAGTTTGCAGTAATCGGTGTTTCAATAATAGATCCATCAGGCTTTGCCATCAATCCTCGCATCCCAGCCAACTGACGAATCTGCGCTGCAGACCCTCTAGCACCTGATTCAGCCATCATAAAAATTGAATTAAATGATTTCTGCTTAACACTATTTCCTTGCGCATCTATTACAGTTTCTTCACCTAAGCCATCCATCATGACCTTAGCTACTTGATCATTAGCATGTGACCATATGTCAACTACTTTATTATAACGCTCTCCGTCTGTTACCAGACCCGATGCATATTGACTCTGAATTTCATTAACTTCCCTATCAGCTGCACTTATAATATCAACCTTTTTAGCAGGAATTGCCATATCTTCAATTCCAAAGGAAACACCAGATATTGTTGCATATCTGAAACCTAAATACATTAACTGATCTGCTAAAACTACTGTATCTTTATTTCCTAAATGCCTGTAGCTATAATTAATCAGCCTTGATATGTTTTTCTTAGTCATATCACAATTAACTAACTCATAAGGCATACGATCTGGTACAACCTCCCAAATTAAAGCCCTTCCAACAGTAGTTTCAACTCGGTGAGTTTTATCCTCCAGAACGCCCTGATCATTTATTACTTTCTCAGTAATACGTACCTGTATTTTCGATTGTAACTCAACTGATTTAGCCAACAATGCCTTATGTATTTCACCGACACTTACAAAAATAGTTCCATCACCTTTTGCATTAATTTTTTCTCTACTTATGTAATACAAACCCAATACAACGTCTTGAGAAGGATTAATAACTGGCTCACCATTTGCCGGTGATAGAATGTTATTAGTAGCCATCATCAATGTTCTAGCTTCAAGCTGGGCTTCAATTGATAATGGTATATGGACGGCCATCTGATCACCGTCAAAGTCAGCATTAAAAGCACTACATACTAAAGGATGCAATTGTATTGCCTTCCCTTCTATTAGCGTGGGTTCAAATGCCTGTATACCTAGCCTATGAAGAGTTGGAGCCCGATTTAATAAAATTGGATGCTCACGAATAACATCCTCAAGAATATCCCAAACTTCAGGCCCTTCTCTTTCAACCATTTTTTTGGCAGCTTTTATTGTTGTAGCCAATCCTCTCAATTGCAACTTACTAAAAATAAATGGCTTAAATAGCTCTAGCGCCATTTTTTTAGGTAAACCACACTGATGTAATCTTAATGTAGGTCCTACAACAATTACAGAACGTCCTGAATAATCAACTCGTTTACCTAATAAGTTTTGTCGAAAACGCCCTTGCTTTCCTTTTATCATATCTGCCAGTGACTTAAGAGGACGCCTATTAGTACCTGTTATTGCTCTGCCTCGTCTACCATTATCGAGCAATGCATCTACAGATTCTTGTAACATCCGCTTTTCATTACGCACGATAATGTCAGGAGCATTTAGATCTAATAACCGATTTAATCTGTTATTTCTATTTATAACACGACGGTATAAATCATTTAAATCTGATGTTGCAAACCTTCCACCATCAAGCGGTACTAATGGCCTTAATTCTGGAGGTAAAACTGGAAGAACTTTAAGAATCATCCATTCAGGTCGATTCTTAGAACTCATTAAAGCATCCATCACCTTAAGTCGTTTTGAGTATTTTTTTATTTTAGTTTCAGAACTAGTTGAATTAATTTCTTCACGTAAAAATTCGACCTGCTCTTTTAAATCTATTGCTTTTAACAGATCATAAATTGCTTCTGCGCCCATCTTAGCAACAAAATCATCACCGTGCGTATCTACAGCGTCTAAATATTCATCGTCAGTTAATAACTGCCCCTTTTCTAAGGGAGTCATACCTGGATCTAATATTACAAAAGATTCAAAATATAAAACACGTTCAATTTCTCTCAATGTCATATCGAGTAGCAATGCTATTCTAGATGGCAAAGATTTTAAAAACCAAATATGAGCAACCGGACTTGCTAAATCTATATGCCCCATTCGCTCTCGACGAACTTTAGATAGCGTAACTTCCACGCCACATTTCTCGCATATTACACCACGATGCTTTAATCTTTTATATTTGCCACAAAGGCATTCATAGTCACTTACTGGCCCGAAAATCTTGGCGCAGAAAAGACCGTCCCTCTCAGGTTTAAAGGTACGATAATTTATTGTTTCCGGCTTTTTAACTTCACCATATGACCACGATCGAATCATGTCGGGTGAAGCCAATCCTATACTGATCCCATCAAAATCATCTGCACGACCTTGACGCTTTAAAAAATTCATTAAATCTTTCAAGAGCTTATCCTCTTTAAATAATTTCTGGTATTATCCAGAACAGGCTTAGATATACTTTAGCATCTCTACTCTGTAAATATAGGTATTAACCATAAATACAGCTACTTTATAAAGAATAGAAATATGATAAGAATACAAGAAATATTAACTGCTTGTATTCTTTACTTTTATTCTCGTTGCAATTCTATATTTACTGCCAATGAACGAATTTCTTTGATTAAAACATTAAATGATTCAGGCATACCTGCTTCCATTTTATGATCACCATCGACTATATTCTTATACATTCTCGTTCTACCAGTCACATCATCTGACTTAACAGTAAGCATTTCTTGCAAAGTATAAGCGGCTCCATATGCCTCTAATGCCCACACCTCCATTTCCCCAAATCTTTGACCTCCAAACTGAGCTTTACCTCCGAGTGGTTGTTGCGTCACAAGACTATATGGACCTGTCGATCGAGCATGCATTTTGTCATCGACTAAGTGATTCAATTTTAACATGTACATATAACCAACAGTAACTTCACGCTCAAATGGCTCCCCAGTTAATCCGTCATATAATGTAATTTGACCATGCTCTGGCAAGTCTGCTAGCTTAAGCATCGTACGAATTTCTTCTTCACTCGCCCCATCAAATACTGGAGTTGCCATAGGAACACCACTTACAAGATTCGAAGCCATCTCAAGAATTTCTATGTCTGAAAATGAATCTAAATCTTCTTTACGCCCACTATTATTATAGATTTTTTCTAGATATTCTCTAATAGCTGCAACTTTTCCCTTTTCTTCTTCGTATTTTGCTTCAAGCATTTTGCCAATTTTAATGCCTAATCCCTTTGCAGCCCAACCTAAATGTGTTTCTAATACCTGCCCCACATTCATTCGAGAAGGTACACCCAAAGGATTTAAAACGATATCAACTGGATTGCCATCTGCTGTATATGGCATATCTTCAATTGGCCTAATCATGGAAATAACACCTTTATTTCCATGACGTCCAGCCATTTTATCACCTGGCTGGATTCTACGCTTAACGGCTAAATAAACTTTAACCATCTTTAACACACCCGGTGCTAAATCATCACCCATCGTAATTTTCTTACGCTTAACTTCAAATTTCTCATCAAAGTCCTTACGTTGCTGATCAACCTGACTAGAAACCGTCTCCAACTGAAGATTAATATCCTCATCTTTCATTCTTATTTTGAGCCACTCAGAATGTCGCAATCCCTCTAAATATTCTGATGTAATTGCAACACCCGCTTTATGACCACCCGGACCTGACTGCGCAATTTTACCTATTAACAGTTTTGCAACTCGAGCAAAAATATCTTCTTCTAGAATTTTTAACTGATCATCAAGATCTTTTCTATACCGATTAATCTCTTCCTGCTCAATATCCAAAGCTCTTTGATCTTTTTTGACACCATCACGTGTAAATACCTGAACATCAATAACAGTACCTTCAATACTTCCAGGAACTCGCAAAGAAGTATCTTTAACGTCGGCCGCTTTTTCACCAAAGATTGCACGCAGTAGTTTTTCTTCTGGTGTTAATTGAGTTTCGCCTTTTGGCGTCACTTTTCCAACTAAAATATCACCACCCTTTACTTCTGCTCCAACATAAACGATACCTGATGCATCAAGTTTTGATAAAGCCTCTTCACTTACATTTGGTATATCAGCGGTAATTTCTTCAGGGCTGTGTTTCGTATCTCGAGCAACACATGTTTTTTCTTCAATATGAATTGTTGTAAATCGATCTTCTTTAACAACACGCTCAGACACCAGAATAGAATCTTCAAAGTTATAACCATTCCATGGCATAAAAGCGACTAGCATATTTTGACCTAACGCCAACTCACCCATATCGGTTGATGGACCATCTGCCAGAATATCTCCAGAACTCACTATATCACCAGGCTTAACTAATGGCTTTTGGTTAATACAGGTATTTTGATTTGAACGGGTGTATTTTGTTAGGTTGTAAATATCAACACCAGGCGCACCTGTTTCAGTTTCTGTATCATTTACACGCACAACAATTCGAGCAGCATCAACGGCTTCAATTTTACCCCCTCGTGCTGCAACCACTGTTACGCCAGAGTCCTTAGCTACAATTCTTTCCATACCTGTACCCACCAATGGCTTTTCAGCTCTCAATGTTGGTACAGCCTGACGTTGCATATTAGAGCCCATCAATGCTCGGTTCGCGTCATCATGCTCAAGGAAAGGAATAATTGAAGCCGCAACAGACACAATTTGCTTAGATGATACGTCCATATATTGAACCGTATCAGACATAGCTAATGCAAATTCATCTTTATGGCGACATGAAACTAATCCTTCAACCAACTTTCCTTTTTCATCTACAGCAACACTTGCTTGCGCAATTACAAATTCACCTTCTTCAATAGCCGAAAGGTAATCAACCTGATCTGTTACAAACCCATCAATTACTTTTCTGTAAGGAGTTTCCAAGAAACCGTAATTATTTGTTCGCGCATAAACCGATAATGAGTTTATCAGTCCGATATTTGGACCTTCAGGTGTTTCAATTGGACATACTCTTCCATAGTGTGTTGCATGTACGTCACGAACCTCAAACCCAGCACGCTCTCTTGCCAAACCACCAGGCCCTAAAGCGGACACACGTCGTTTATGAGTCACCTGTGATAATGGATTGTTTTGATCCATAAATTGCGACAATTGGCTTGAACCAAAAAACTCTTTTACAGCTGCAGATACAGGCTTTGCATTAATAATTTCTTGGGGCATTAAGCCCTCTGAGTCAGCAAGAGTTAATCTCTCTTTAACTGCTCGCTCAACTCGAACTAAACCAACTCTAAATTGATTTTCAATCATTTCACCAACAGATCGTACGCGTCTATTACCTAAGTGATCAATATCATCAACCGTGCCATTTCCATTACGAATTGAAATTAATTCTTTTAAGACATCAATAATATCTTCTTTATCAAGAGTACCAGGTCCTGTAACCTCTTCTCTTCCTAAACGTCGATTAAACTTCATTCGTCCAACTGTTGATAAATCATATCTATCATCAGTGAAAAATAAATTCTGGAAAAGATTTTCTGCAGACTCTTTTGTTGGTGGCTCACCAGGGCGCATCATTCGATATATTTCGACAAGCGCTTCTAATGCATTTGTGGTCGTATCCAACCTCATTGCATTACTGATATACGCACCATTATCTAAATCATTTACAAATAATGTTTCAATTTCTGATATATCATTTTCAATAAAACTTTCTATTAAAGCTGATGTTAATTCATCATTAACATTCGCGATTAACTCACCTGTCGATTGATTAACTACGTTATGTGCAAGAATTTTACCTATTAAGTATTCTCTTGGAACATCAACATCTTTTAATTCGATCTTATTCATTTCACGAATATGCTTTGCAGTAATCCTTCTGCCTTCTTCCACTAAAACTTGCCCATTGTGCTTTATATCAAATGCTGAAATTTCCCCACGCATTCTTTCTGGAACAATATGAAATAAGCATTTATCAGCGCTTATTGTAAACTTGTTCGTTTCGAAGAAAATTTTGATCATTTCTTCATTGTCATAACCCAAACCTCTCAGCAATATTGTCGCTGGAATTTTTCGTCGACGATCTATACGTACATAAACACAATCTTTATGATCAAATTCAAAATCAAGCCATGATCCTCTATATGGAATTACCCTAGCATTGAACAACAACTTTCCTGACGAATGCGTTTTGCCTTTATCATGATCAAAAAATACGCCAGGAGATCGATGTAATTGTGAAACAATTACGCGCTCAGTCCCATTAATTACAAAAGTTCCATTATCAGTCATTAGGGGCAATTCGCCCATATATACTTCTTGTTCTCTTATATCTTTTACAACCCTAGCATTTGCTGAGGCTTCTTTATCATAGATTACTAAACGCACCAATACGCGTAACGGGGCTGCATAGGTTGCACCTCGCTGCTGACATTCCCTTACATCGAATGTTGGCTCGCCTAATCTATATCTAACATATTCCAGCACTGCATAACCAGAATGGCTTTCGATAGGAAACACGCTTGAGAAAGCGGCATGCAATCCTATTCCAGCACGTTTCTCAGGTGAAACACCTGATTGCAAGAAACCTGCATATGAATTTATTTGAGTCGCTAAAAGATAGGGAACCTCAAGTACTTCTGTACTTTTCCCAAAGTTATTTCGAATACGCTTTTTTTCGGTAAAAGAGTAGGACATATCGCTTCCAAACCTTTTCGTCATGAATTATTTCTACTGTGTATTTGTAACAAGCAGTAAAAGGCCGATGATATTAATCACCAGCCATACTTTAAATAGAGACACAAATATTGTGTCTCTATAGTTTTTTCAAAATTATATTTATTTAATTTCGACTGTAGCGCCTGCATCAGCAAGCTGCTTTTTAACATCTTCAGCTTCTGCTTTAGGTACACCTTCCTTAATAACAGTCGGTACGCCCTCAACAGCATCTTTAGCTTCCTTTAAGCCTAAACCGGTAATGCCACGTACTGTTTTAATTACAGCAACTTTGTTTTCACCGAATGATGTTAAAATTACATCAAATTCAGTTTGTTCTTCAACAGCAGCTGCTGCAACTGGGGCAGCTGCAACTGCAGCAGCTGCAGATACGCCGAATTTTTCTTCCATTGCTGAAATTAAATCAACAATTTCCATAACGGTCATGCTTGAAACCGCGTCTAAGATATCGGCTTGTGAGATCGCCATTGTGTATTCCTCTAAAATAATTTGGTTGTAAACTAGGTAATTTTATTTATGCAACTTCTTGCTTTTGGTCTTTTAAAGCTGCCAAAGTACGTGCAAGCTTCTCGATAGGTGCTTTCATTACAGACATTAACATACTTATACCCTGATCACGTGTAGGCAGACTTGCCAACCTAGCTAATTCTGATCCATCATAGGCTTGACCGCCAATAGCTACAATCTTGGTAATTAATTTGTCATGCGTTTTAGCAAAGTTACTAATCAATCTACCTGCTGAACCAGGATCTTCCATTGAAAAAGCAATAAGCAATGGACCTACCAATCCACCTTGCATACATTCAAACTCTGTTCCTGAAACGGCTCTTTTTGCTAATGTATTTTTAATAACACGCAAATAAACGCCCGTTTCTCTTGCTGTTTTGCGCAACTCTGTTAATTCCGTTACTGTTATTCCGCGGTATTCCGCAGCAACGGCTGAGTGTGCTTTAGCAGCATATTGAGCTACCTCTTCTACGACAGCTTTTTTGCCATCTAAATTTAATGCCACAGCTTAGCTCCATTTATCTGGATATATCCAGAGTTAATAAATACATTCTTTCGAATGCCCCTTATACGGCTCTATTTACCTTGTTCAGGTATCAATCCGCCTACGCAGGATAATTAAGTTTTGAACCCCTGCGATCTTTGACGGTTACCGCCGTTAAACGGCAACCCAAAGTTTTTTTGTTAGCTCGAAATACTACTCGTGTCTAGCCACAATCCTGGACCCATCGTTGATGACAAAGTGATTTTTTTAATATAAACACCTTTTGCAGCCGTTGGCTTTGCTTTACGTAAATCTGATAATAAAGCCTCTAAATTTCCCTGAATTGCCGTAGCATCAAACGCAACTTTTCCAAGTGTACAATGAATAATGCCGCCTTTGTCTGTTCTATAACGAACTTGTCCTGACTTTGCATTTCTAACAGCTGTTGCAACATCGGTAGTTACAGTACCTACTTTTGGATTTGGCATTAAACCTCTTGGCCCTAAAATTTGACCTAACTGACCAACAACTCTCATTGCATCTGGAGAAGCGATAACCACATCAAAATTCATTTCACCTTTTTTAACTAAGTCACCAAGATCATCCATGCCAACAATATCAGCACCCGCAGCAATCGCTGCATCTGCATTTGCACCTTGCGTAAATACTGCTACGCGAACACTTTTACCCGTACCATTTGGTAACACAGTTGCACCACGCACATTTTGATCAGATTTTCTAGGATCAACACCTAAATTGACACTCACATCAATTGCTTCATTAAATTTAGATGTGCTTAATTCTTTTAAAATTTGCACAGCTTCAATTACAGAATATTGTTTAGTTCTATCAACTTTACTTTTAACTAATTTTGCTTTTTTTGATAACTTAGCCATTATAAACCCTCCACATTCAAGCCCATGCTACGCGCACTTCCTGCAATTGTTTTAACAGCTGCTTCTAAATTAGCTGCATTTAAGTCTTCCATTTTTGTCTTAGCAATTTCTTCTAATTGGGCTAAAGTAACTGTACCTACTTTTTTCGTATTAGGGTTACTACTTCCGCTTTTAATTCCTGTTGCTTTCTTTAATAAAATTGAGGCAGGTGGAGTTTTAGTTATAAAAGTAAAGCTTCTATCACTATAAACAGTGATAACTACTGGTAATGGTAATCCTTTTTCAACATCTTGAGTCTTTGCATTGAATGCCTTGCAAAACTCCATAATATTTACGCCACGTTGCCCCAATGCTGGACCAACTGGTGGACTCGGATTTGCTTCACCGGCTTTAACTTGCAGTTTAATATACGCCGTTATTTTTTTTGCCATTTTTCACTCCAATTTGGGTACCAACGCATTTCAGCTCCCCCTAGACACAAAAATCCCTGCCTTATACAGACAGAGATTCGTTTAAAACCAATGTAAAATCACTTATATTCTTATTAACTTTTTTCAACTTGCCCAAAAGTTAACTCTACAGACGTAGAACGACCAAAAATGAGAACTGATATCTTTAATTTATTTTTTTCGTAATTCACTTCTTCAACAACACCATTAAAATCTTTAAATGGGCCATCAATTACTCTTATAACCTCACCTACTTCAAATAGAATTTTAGGTCTTGGCTTATTAACTCCATCTTCAACTCTGTTCAAGATCGACATAGCTTCTTTCTCAGAGATAGGCGCAGGACGATCTGAAGTCCCACCAATAAAACCCAAGACTCTAGGAACATCTTTTACCAAATGCCAAGTTTCATCTGTTAATTCCATTTGAACCAGCACATATCCAGGAAAAAATTTTCTCTCACTTTTCCGCTGCTGCCCCATGCGCATTTCAACAATTTCTTCAGTAGGAACTAATATTTTACCAAACAACTGCTCCAAACCTTCTCTTTTTATTCTTTCTTCTAAAGCTTGCTTTACTTTATTTTCAAAGTTTGAATAGGCGTGCACCACATACCAACGTAAAGCCATTTTATCAACCACCCTGGCCAGTTAAATAACGAACACCCCAAAATAAAAACATATCAAGAACCCACAAAATCAAACCTACTATAAATACCATTGCAAACACCAATAAAGTTGTTCGCATCGTTTCTTCTCTTGTTGGCCATACTACCTTTCTAACTTCTTGACGCGACTCAAGAGCAAAAGCCCATACCACCTTACCTAAGTCAGTAGTCATAAACATTGCTAGTACAGTAGAAAATATTACAACAAGACCTAGTACTCTGTATAAAAGCCCAACTTCTTTGAAATCACCATGATCAACAGAGAAATAGTAGAAACCAGCAACGCCTGCAATCACAAGCACCACAGAAAAAACTTGCTTAACAATATCTATAACAGATATTGATGTCGACGATTCTGCATGAGTATTCATATATTATTTTTTATTATTGATAATATTAGACTGGTTTAATCTGACTGGCAGGCCAGGAGGGGCTCGAACCCCCAACCAGCGGTTTTGGAGACCGCCATTCTACCAATTGAACTACTGACCTATTCAGACAAACCTAACACAACCTACTATACTATACTAATTTAAATTATTATTCAATTATTGATGCAACAACACCCGCACCTACTGTACGACCACCTTCACGAATCGCGAAACGCAATCCATCTTCCATAGCGATCGGTGAAATCAATTTTACTTTAACTGAAATATTATCACCAGGCATTACCATTTCAACACCTTCAGGTAATGCAACTGCTCCGGTTACGTCTGTTGTTCTAAAGTAGAACTGTGGACGATATCCATCAAAAAATGGCGTATGACGACCACCTTCCTCTTTAGACAATATATATATTTCTGCATTAAAATGAGCATGTGGCTTAATTGTGCCCTTATGAGCTAATACTTGTCCACGCTCAACGTCATCTCTTTTTGTACCTCTTAACAACAGACCTACGTTATCTCCCGCCTCACCTTGATCAAGTAATTTTCGGAACATTTCAACACCAGTAACGGTTGTAACAACTGTGTTTCTTATGCCAACGATTTCAACTTCTTGACCAACTTTGATTACGCCACGCTCAATACGACCTGTTACCACTGTTCCACGGCCTGAAATCGAAAATACATCTTCAATTGGCATAAGGAAAGCACCGTCTACCGCTCTCTCTGGCAATGGAATATAAGTATCTAATGCTTCTACCAATCTTACGACTGATGGCATGCCTATGTCACTTTCATCACCTTGTAGTGCTAGTAAAGCAGAGCCTCTGATAATTGGGGTATCGTCACCTGGAAATTCATACATATCCAGTAATTCTCTCAACTCCATTTCAACTAACTCGATTAACTCTTCATCGTCAACCATGTCAGCTTTATTTAAAAATACCACAACATAAGGCACACCTACCTGTCTTGACAACAGGATATGCTCTCTTGTTTGCGGCATCGGGCCGTCAGCTGCTGAACACACTAAAATAGCACCGTCCATTTGTGCAGCACCCGTGATCATGTTTTTTACATAATCAGCATGACCTGGACAATCAACGTGCGCATAATGCCGAACGTGCGATTCATATTCAACATGAGAAGTAGCAATCGTAATACCACGAGCTCTTTCTTCTGGCGCATTATCAATTTGATCAAATGCTTTTACCGCACCACCATGTAATTTTGCCATTACCGTGGTTAATGCAGCTGTTAATGTTGTTTTACCATGATCAACGTGACCAATCGTGCCTACGTTTACGTGGGGCTTACTACG
>CAIPDT010000144.1 GCA_903863905.1 uncultured Methylococcaceae bacterium | reverse complement strand
TCTAATGATATTTCTAATCTAATGATTCAACCGTATGACGGCCAATGCAATGCGCATCAAAAAGACGTATTAGAAAACCGGTTACATAAATTATCCTGTGCGAAACAAATAGCATTAGTCGATGCGCAAAAGCAGATTTATAACGATTGGGAGTCTGCTTATAAACATTATGTGAATCAAAAAGGATGTAGCTGATGTTAGCATCAAATAAAAAGTTTTTAGATTCTATTATCGATGGCGCTAAAGAAGGGCATAAGCTCCATGGCGTTCCGGCTTCTGTCTCGATGGCTCAAGCTATTTTAGAATCGAGCTGGGGCAAAGCCTGTCCGGGTAACAACCTATTTGGCATTAAAGCCGATCCAAGCTGGAAGGGTGATAAAGTGCTTGTCGATACGCACGAAGTACACCAAGGCCGTAGAATACCGGTTAAGACTTATTTTCGGGCCTATGAAACACTCAGCGATTCACTCAAAGATCACGCTGAATTTTTGGCCAAAAACAAACGCTATAAACCTGCATTTGAGTGCGGTACTGGGTGTGAGTTTGCAAAGTCGATTGCTAAATCTGGCTACGCTACAGATCCATCCTATGCAGATCTATTAGTATCAATCATTAATAGTAATGATTTGGAGCGATATGATTAATTTCTCACTTCGGGAATTAGCGAACTGAGATTATCAAAACGAATATTCTCTTTTTGATAATCTGGTTACGGGAATCTTCGTAACAAGAATTTAGTTAATGGGTAGCTGTTTATTTGTGATGCAAATCTGATGCACTGATTGCATCAAATCATGAAACCTCATGATGGTTCATGATTATATATTTTCATATAAATCATATATTTGAATTTTAATTTATTGATTTATAACACCTAAAATCGGATTGTGATTCCGGTTGTCGCGGGTTCGAGCCCCGTCGTTCACCCCAGCTATTTCAATAGCTTAAGTCGTTTTTAAAATTCAATACGAGTCTATTAGATGCAATTCTGATGCACTGATAAATTTGCATCTGCTCAATCTCAGCCTATAATTTCCACTCATGGCTACTTATATAAAACGAAAAACGGGCTGGCTTGCTCAAATTAGACGCAAAGGCCATGATACAATCTGTCGCACATTTGATTCTAAAACCGAAGCAGAGCGCTGGGCTTTAGGCATTGAATCTAAGATGGGTCAAGGTCACTATGAAGATGTCCGAGAAGCCCTAACCACTAAGCTTGCTGAATGTTTAGAGCGTTATGAAGTGGAAGTGACGGCCAATAAAAAAGGCAAAGATCAAGAGCATTATCGCATAGCCATGTGGCTTAAGGATGATTTAGCAACTAAACCTATTGGCGCTATTAAGTCTGTTGATATAGCGAAATGGCGTGATGCACGAATTGCATCAGGTGCATCATCGGGTACCGCCCGTTTAGATCTCGCATTACTATCAAATCTTTACACGATTGCCATTCAAGAATGGTCAATGCCTATTACCAATCCCGTTTTAAATATTCGCAAACCCGCACCCGGCAAAGCGCGTGATAGAAGATTATTGCCCGGTGAAGAAGAAAAGATATTAGCGGAATGCTCACCTGAAATGCGTGTCATTGTGACGATAGCTATTGAAACAGCTATGAGGCGAGGGGAAATCATCGGAATGCGTAGGGAATGGATTAAAGGTCCTGTTGTCACGTTGCCAGATACCAAGAATGGTACAGTTAGAAAAGTACCGTTGTCTAAACGGGCATTAGCTTCCCTTGCAGAATTACCAATTAATCTGGACGGTAAGGTTTTTACTTACACCGATCATGGCTGTACACAGATGTTCGTTAAGTATTGCCAGCGTTTAGGCATTAGGGATTTAAGATTTCATGATCTACGTCATGAAGCGACAAGCCGGTTTTTTGAAAAGGGTCTTGATGTGATGCAGGTGAAGAGCATTACCGGCCATAAATCTTTGCAGATGCTTAGCCGGTACACACATTTAAAAGCCGATGATTTGGCTAAGATGTTGGGTTAAAAATTTTGAACGAGTGTTATGTTGTGATAATATCCTAGACCCAAAAGGAGTTTAATTCGTAAATGGACGATCTAAGCTCCTTTTTTGCGCCTTATTATTAGGCGGATAAATAAAAGAGGCTAAAAAAGCCCAAAATTCTGGAGTACAAATATGGCAAGGCCAATTAAAGACACGCCTATTTTGATGGGTGAAGATGCACGTCGATTTGAAACGTGGATGAAAGAAAATGAATCTAAAAAAATTAGTGACGCAGAATATTCTCGTATAAAAGAAGCGGGTAAGAGCATTAAATTATTTAATAGTATGGAAGAATACAAGACTTATAATGCTGCTAGTACGCTTGGGAGTTGATGACGAAAGAGATCCGTCATTTGATTGTGGAGATAGAGATTTAAATGAATATTTTTTTATTGATTCAAAGCAAGCATGCAGTGAATTAATAGCTGTTACTTATGCTTATATTGATGATGATGGGAAAACCACCGCGTTTTTTAGCGTATCTAATGACTCCATCAAGCGGGAAATTATTTCTAAACCGAATATTAAAAAAGTAGCGCATGGTAAGAGATATTCAACGTTACCTTCTGTAAAAATAGGCCGTTTTGCTACTCATGGCGCAATACATCGCAATGGTTTAGGTAGCATCTTGATGGATTTTATAAAAGATTGGTTTACTAATAAAAATAAAACGGGCTGTAGATTTATTGTTGTTGATGCTTATAACAATGACAGAGCAATTAATTTTTATAAAAGAAATGGATTCAATTTCTCATTATCAAATGATGAAAATGAAAAAACAAGATTAATGTTTTTTGATTTGAGTTTAGTTAAAAATTAAATAGCCCCATCCTTGGGGCTTTTTTATATCTATACTCTAATAGCGCTTAACCTTCTTCCAGCTTTTTCAACCAGAATAGGCAATAGATGTGCGGGCAGTTGTTCCATGACAAAGTTTCCGACATGAAATTCATCTTTTTTAATCACGACATAGCCTAGGTCTCGTGTTGCATATCTAATCCACTGATCCATAGTCATGCTGAGTTCGTACTCTGTCATTGCTTGAATGGATAAATTGCCATCCATTAAAGACACTAACCACCTGCCGTGCTGAAACTCTGATGTTTCAAATTGCATGGTCATTGTTCTCATACCGTCTGGGAATTTTAAATTGATAGTGAGAGCGTC
>CAIPDT010000143.1 GCA_903863905.1 uncultured Methylococcaceae bacterium | reverse complement strand
TCTAGCCAGCGACAGTACAAACTAAGCGGGGTGCGTTAAAACTACCAATTAACTAAATGATTGGTTTTTACTATTAAAATAAAACGGATTAAATTTAATGAAACACAAGAAATTTCTGGGACTTGTGTCACTAGTAGCCGTGCTATTCGGTGGCATAATGACTTACACAACCCTAAATTCATCCAGCGAGGATAAAGAACTCGTTTTAGGTCATGGTAATTTAGATGCTTTGCAAGGCGTTTTTGCAGATTGGCAAAAAAATTATGAAGCAAAAGGTGGTAGCCCGACTAACTTACATTTAGCAATGGCATACTCTAAAGCCTTTTCTACTAATGCCTCTAAAGCAAAAGGTTATGTAGAGCTGGATTTAATGACCGGCCAAGTGTCAGTTAAGGTTAAAGATTTAGATAATCAAACTTACGATGTTTGGTTAGTTGATAACCATGATGGTGACAACCGCACTGTTAAACCAGAAATTGGCGATGGCTTTTACCGCTTAGGCTCTTTGAGTAAAGGCAATGTACTTGCAAAATTAAACACTCAGATTAACCGCGATAACCTTAAAGATTTTAAAATTGATATGGTCGTAGTTACACCGACAGGTACGCAACCGGATCAAGCCGTAGTTATTGCGGGTGCACCCGATTTATTACAAACACTTTATTACAGTAATAAACCTTGGGCGCAAGCCAATGTTGGTAATATTCAAGCACCCATCAGTCCTAAATCGACTTTTGATTTTTTATTACCTACCTTAGCCAATGCAAGCAGTCCAGCGGATCAAGCTGATTTAGCCGCCGTCATGGGTAGCCAAATTGCTGAAGGTCGTAGACTTTTTATTAATGAAACATTCAATGGTAATGGCAGAACGTGTACTACTTGCCATCGCTTAGATAACAACCACACCATTGATCCTAAATACATCGCTACCTTACCTCCTACGGATCCATTATTTGTAGCTGAGACTAATCCGGCCTTAGCTAACTTAGAAAAACCAGACTTAATGCGCAAATTGGGCTTAATCTTAACCAACGTCGATGGTTTTGATCATCCCGCAATTATGCGCAGTGTGCCACATACATTAGGTCTGGCTAAATCAATTACCACGGAAAAAGTGATCAATCCAGGTTTTGGAAACGGTGATGCTTTTGATGCTTTAGATGAAACCTTTGCTAATGCTTTAGGTTGGTCAGGTGATGGTTCTACCGGCACAGGTTCTTTACGTGAATTTGCTATTGGTGCCATCGAACAACATTTTCCTAAAACGCTAAACCGCATCTCAGGTTCAGATTTTAGGTATCCAACTGATGCAGAATTAAATGCCATTCAAGCCTATTTGCTCTCTCTTGGTCGCAGCCAAGATGTGACTTTAGCTAAAATGACCTTTAATTCACCTATCGTGCAACGCGGTAAAGTCTTATTTGATGTAAAAAACAATCCTAAAGTTAATAACTTACCTGTATTAGGTACTTCGGCTAACTGTAATGGTTGCCACAGCAATGCTGGCGCTTTAAGTTCTACTACAGGTGGTAACCCAACGCGTAATACGGGTGTTGAATTTATGAAAGATCAACCAGGCCTATTATTAGATCCCAATTTAGCGGTTGATGGAGGAATAGGTACTATTGATATTCATGGGGGTTGCGCTGATGCTGATCCCGCTACCATTTGTAGTTATGGTGAAGAGCGTTTTAATACTCCCAGCTTAATTGAAGCTGCGGATACCGCACCGTTCTTCCACAATAACAGTGTCAACACCATTGAAGAAGCCGTTGCATTTTATAACACCCCTGAATTTAATCTGTCTCCAAGTCATTTAACCTCTTCAGGTGCCGACAGAACTGTACAAATCGGCTCTTCTCAAGTAGTGGCCGTGGCACAATTCTTACGCGCCATCAATGCTTTAGAAAACATTAGAAACTCAAATGCTTTACTTGATCAAGCTAAATTGTTAAATGGTGTTAATGGTCAAGAGTTAACTAAGTTAGCGATGGCGGATACTCAAGATGCAATCGAAGTGTTATCAGAAGGTCAATTAATTACCTACCCAGAGGCTATTAGTAACCTTAAAGCCGCTTATAAATGGGAGACAGCTGCGTCTTTATTACAGATCACTGGGGCACGCAATATCATGTTAAATAAAGCAAAATCTTTAAAACTTCAAGCTGACGCGTTGATTGTAACGCGTGTACCCTAAACGTTTTAATGTCTAAATTTATCAGGGTACGTGCAATGCATATCCTGATATCTAGGCTTATTGATACTGCTTTTTAAAAGCTTCAATAAATAGCGTCAACTCGTCTATAGGCAGATGATTTATTCCTGCCGCACTTTTTCGCCCGCCACCCGTTTTAAATAAGCCACACAATTCATCTGCACCTTGCTTAGTAGCCAATGGCGCTCTAACACTTACTTGATAAGCACCGCATGGATTATAGGTGAGAACAGCATGAGCCCGCTGAGGATTTAAATTGGCTAAGTCATTACCCATTACCCCATTAATACGTCTTGCCCAAGCCTCATCCGGCAACAGATACACACCAATTGTATCATCTTGATATTCTGGCTTAATACTTTGGGCAATCTGAAAGTCTGCGGCATACCCCGCTTGTAATTCCCCAAAAATATCTGCTTTAGCAAGTAGAAAATCCAAAGGCGAGGCAAACTGAACCAAGTGTTGATAAAGCGTGTCTGACGCAACATGCAAATCAACTACACTGTGTCCATAAGCGTTATAGTTAATGCAAATACCTAACTGTTTTAACTGCTCAAATTGCGCCGCCGTTATATCTACCCTTTTTGCCAACTGCTCAGCCTGTGGCAATAAATTATCACCACATGCCGCCACAACTGCCCAAGCCCTATATTGACCCTTTAGATATTCATCGACAAGTAAGCTAGTACAGGTAGTGGGCTCTGTGTTAATTATAGTTTTTAAATGAGGATGTTGAGGTACAACACCAGCTTCATGATGATCCACATATAAAACACGAGCACCCTGCTGCAAAATAGAGACTAAACCACTATAATTTTTTTTAAGCGATATATCTAAAACCGCGAAACTATTTTTCATTAATTTCTGAAAATATACTTTTCTAGCTTTTATTATTAAATTAATTATCTTGAATAGTATTCTTGGAATAATCTCATCAAGAATAATTAATAAAAGAAGACTATGAATAACCATCAAAAATTCACTATGCATCAAGGCACCTAAATAAGTATCTTCTTTCAACGGTGTAAACTGGGGTCAGAGTCAATGCCAGTAAGTTAAGGTGCAACACTATAATTATAAAGCGCTTTTATAGGCTGTAAAATGAATGTCATTCTTAATATTTTTCAAAAGTC
>CAIPDT010000142.1 GCA_903863905.1 uncultured Methylococcaceae bacterium | reverse complement strand
GGTAAACCCATCCATTTCAACGAGTAACTGGTTAAGGGTTTGCTCACGCTCGTCATTACCGCCACCCATGCCAGCACCGCCTCTTTGACGACCGACCGCATCAATCTCATCTATAAAGATAATACAGGGCGCATGTTCTTTAGCTTGGGCAAACATATCACGTACTCTTGACGCGCCCACCCCGACAAACATTTCAACGAAGTCAGAACCTGATACCGTAAAGAATTTAACGCCTGCCTCGCCTGCAATCGCTCTAGCGATCAAGGTTTTACCGGTTCCTGGAGGGCCCACCATTAAGATACCACGGGGAATCTTTCCACCTAATTTCTGAAACTTTTGTGGATCTGCTAAGAAATCAACCAACTCGGTTACTTCTTCTTTCGCTTCTTCACAGCCTGCCACATCAGCAAAGGTTGCGGTTAATTTATCTTCTTCAAGCAATTTGGCTTTACTTTTACCAAAGCCATTTCCGCCTAAACCGCCACTTTGTGATCTTCGCATGTAAATAATCCACACACCAATCAACAGCAACATAGGAAACCAAGAAATAAACATCTGCATCAAGAGAGACTGCTGAGCAGGTGGCTTGGTTCTAACCTGTACACCCGCACTTAATAAATCATCTATTAAATGTGGATCATTTGGATTGTACGTTTCAAGATTTTGACCATCAGACGTACGCAATTTAATAGTTTGGCCGGTCATTTCAACTCTATCGACTAACTTATTCTTAACTTTAACAATAAATTCAGAATAGGCGATTGAATCATCAATGGCGGGCGTTGAATTTACACGGTTAAAAATTAAAAATGCACCGGATAACACAACACTCCAAAGAAGCGCGTTAAGTATATATTTTTTCATAATTTAATCTCCTGACCCTTACTATGGATCAATAGTAGCCTTGCGATTATCTACAGCAGCATTTAAAACTAGATGATTCCACGTTACCCTGTCATCAGCCCTAAATTATTCCTTACCAATCCTACTCTCAAAGTAGGATTTAATCTTAACTATCTTTACTGACTTTGTACATTACAAAAATGCGATTAACTGATCACCAAAGTTTCTTCTGATCTTGTCTAACGCAATTACTTGAATTTGTCTAACCCGCTCTCTAGTCAAATTAAGCTCCACACCAATTTCTTGCAAGGTCATGGCATTGTCCGACTCAACCCCAAAATGACAAGAAATTACTTTAGCCTCTCTAGGATTAAGAACATTAATCGCCTTACTTAACAACCCTTGAAGATCGGTTTGGGCAATTTTCTTAAAACAAGGCGTAAACACTTGTTGCTCTAAAAAATCAATTGGAGCAAAAGCACTATCTTCGTCGTCTTCATAACCTTCAAGTGCCATTGAGGTTTGAGAAATCGATAATAAATAATTTATTTCTTGATAAGACAATTGCGTAAATTCCGCTAATTCTGCCAGCGAAGGTTCTCTACCCTCTTTTAAAATGTACTCATCTTTACTGCGGTACACTTTATTAATATTAGCAACCTGTCCACAAGGCACCCTAACAACACGCTCACTTCTTGATAAAGCCCGAGAAATAGCTTGTCTAATCCAATAACCGGCATAGGTTGAAAATTGAAAGCCCAAACGATAATCAAATCTATCAACAGCTTTTAATAGGCCCGTATGACCTTCTTGAACCAAATCATCAAAATCTAAAAAACTACCTTTGTATTGATTAGCAATAAACAACACCAAGCGTGCATTAGAAGTCGCAATTTGTTGTCTTAACTTTAACCATCCATGCTCAGCAAAAACCACATCCAAAAAATACTTGTGCATATCAGCACTAGACAAAAATAAAAATTGCTCATCGTATAACCCCAATAATTCAGTCCAATCTCTATCTTTAACATGTCGATTCCGACGATTAACCCCTTCTAAGCGATTAAGTACCATCTCAGTATTCTTAGTTCCTAAATGCGCACTCGACTGAACAGATAAGCCTCTAAATTTATGTGCATAAACAATCACATCGACTAAACGAGTTAAATCCTGAAACGTATAAGGAAACAACTCTAAGGCGTTTATTAAATTTTCTTTATCTGCTATATAAGCCGAATCAACCACTTGTCTACGTGACAAGGTATTAAAATATTTACTAATTTCTGATAAATCTGTCTGTGACTCAGTTTCTAAGGCTTCATCATCTATACCCACTGTATTGACACTTTGCTCATATTGATGAATCAACCATAACGCTGTGACTGGAAATTGAGACAGTGCACTAATTAACTTACATTTTTGTTCTTTTAACTGACTAGCAACATAAAAATTACTGTTTTCTTCAACTGGCTCAATAGTAGTAACTTGAACAGGTTCCTCAAGTTGAGTTGATCTATTATCGACAATAAATCCTAATTCTTGTTCTGACATCTGTGTATTTAAATAAGCCATAACACTAAATCCTCGCAAACATAATCAAGTACCACTATTAGTAAACCAATTGCTACACATTTGTTTACTAATCATTTCACAATAATGTACCAATTAGAAATAACATTGTCAAAGTATAGTTTAACAAAACATGAACAAAATTATTTTAACGACTCAATAACCTTAACTATCAGCTACAAAACATTAGAATTAAAACATATAACCTGTTGATAATTAATTATAAAATAATTTTACATCAAATTAGTAGGAATAACTTAGACAGGAAATGTTTTGTCCAACTACAAGTTAGACAAAGCAAGAGGTGCGACAAGGGGAGATTAAAGCAATAACGAGAAGAAAAGCAAAAACAAGGAGGAGAAAATCGTTTTAAAGTAGCCTCATCAGACACTTTTAATGATATAGAACATAAGAAACGGTAATAATCACAGAATTAGCCATTGAGGTATCAGTCTCTTTACTGGGATTAAACCGCCAACGTTTTAAGGCTTTAAGAGCCGAGTCATCGAGTATTTTATGACCACTACTATTTAATACTTCCACTCCGAGGGCCTGACCTTTTGGCGAAACTTTAATTCGAATAATAGTATCGCCTTGATAACCTAAAAACACGGCCATTTCAGGATACTCTGGACTGGGATTACGCATATCGCTATCAGGAAAGTTATCTTTTGCCGAAGTCTGCCCCGAAGAGGGCATCACCATCGCTGCAGAAACCTCTTGAGCGGTTTGCTGTCCTGGCGAATGGTTAATACTTTTAGTGAGTTCTTTAACAGAATTCGCCTTAATCAGCCTCACAACCTCCGCCATATCCACCGATTTTTCTTTAACAATCGGTACTTTTTTGGGCTCAGCTTTTTGTTTAGGCTTTGGTAAAGGCGTCGGTTTACGGGTAGGCAACGCCGCAATAGATTGATTACTATTTTTAGTCAGCAGTGACACTTCAAGCTTAAACGGTACAGGCTGACTATTTTGTTTAACCAATTGATCATCCGGACGTTCAAACCCAAGTATCACTAAAATATGTAGAAATACCACCAATAGCCCGATTAAAACTAAAGGGCGGATAGACTGGTTATCTTTATCTAAGTAACTGATGCGGGTATTGGAAGGCATTTTTCTAATATTATTTTTGGCCAACCGCTATGTTACAACTTTACCCAAAGATAATACATTCCGTTGTAGGGTTAAGTTTGACGACGCTATCATTAATCCTTAGAAAAATAAATGTCACCATAATACGCAGTGACTTTGCCTTTTGAATCGTCACTGTCTGACATAACGGCTACAGCGTCTATATAGCGAATCTCTTCACCAAACTGTTGCTTTAAATCTTCCAAAACATTTCGTTTTTCTGAATACCAAGTGCCGGTTTCGTCAGTTGATGATCGAACTGAAATCATGGTCATCTTGCCATTTACCCCAGCCATGGCATACGCACTGGGCCAAACCTTTCCCACGGGTGAGGTACTGGACCATACATAGTTAAGCGCTTTGGTCTTCCAAAAAGCCGCGCCACCCTTCACAATCACATACACTCTGGCGGCATAATCATCACCGGCTTGCTCTTCTTCATTTAACTCGGGCGATAAGCGATTGCTAATATGCCAACGCCAATGCATAACCGGCGTTTTTTGCAAATCAATACGTTGTTCTCTAAACATACCTGAGGCACTACTGGCGCTGTGCGCTTTTAATACCTTAATACCCGCCAAATCCACTAACTCATAATGAGTTTGACCTTTAAATTCTCTCTCTTCCCAGCCTTCTAAAGCCCCTGTTGAAAAAGCACCGATTGATAATTTATCAATACTTTCGTTAGCACTTACGTTAGCACCTAACAGCATTAATAATAAAACGAACCACTGACGATATGAACTCATTAAAGCTTTTCCTATTAAACCGACACATTGCAAACCGAGCGCTATCAAAAAGCCTACTCAAAATAACAGTAAACCTTAGCATAACGCCTGAAATTAAAAACCCATCAGTTTAACAGCTTAATTTAACCCAATGATTAAGGTTTTATGACATAAAAAATCATCTTGGTATTTTATTTAAAAAAATATAAAACCTTAAGTGGGCAAAAATCTTTCACTTAAAATCTGATGAATAGGCACTCCCAGAGCTCTTGCTATCGTTTCTGCAGCATCGATTAATCTAGGAGGACCACACAAATAGATATCGGGCTTAACCATCATTTCATTTAAATCTTTTTCTAAAGCGTCCACTGGTGTCCCTCTAAAACCAGTCCAATCATCTTCTGGCTTCCACACACAATAAACCACTTGAAGCTGAGGTAATTCCAGTTGTAAGGCTTTTAATTCAGCTTGGCAAAATAATTCTTCTGCTCGGTTTACGCCAAAATAAAGTCGAGCAGGATGTGGTTCCTGAAACTCGGCCATACGTCTTAACATCGACAACATAGGAGCAAGACCAGTGCCACCGGCTACAAACCAACGCGGTCTTAAACCACTTTCCTGTAAACCAAAAGCACCTTTGGGGCCCTGCACCTGTAACCTCTGTCCAACGGCCGCCTGTTCTTTTAACCATGTAGAAAACAAGCCATCGGGTTGCAGACGAATTAAAAACTCCAAGCGTCCTTCCCAGTTAGCTATATTAGACAGTGAATAAGCACGTTTAATATCCTGTCCAGGTACGTTTAGCTCCATAAATTGACCCGGTTCAAATTCGGCTAACTGATTCCCCTCTTCATCTTCGACTAAACACAATGCTAAGCGTAGGGTGTTTTCTCCAACTGTTTCAATACCGATAATGTCAGCACATCTATTTTTTATCGTACCGATTAAAATTCGATCCTGATCAAAGGGCAGCGCAATATGTAAATCACTCTGCGGAAAAGTACAGCACAGTAAAGTGCCGCCTTTTTGTGCATCTTCTGCACTCAAGGCCGCCGGATTATGTTTTCCCAAAGTATAGTCACCTTGAGTCACATCGGCATAACAAGTACCGCAATTTCCGTAGCCACATTGAGCGGGTAATACAATATGAGCACTGGCCGCTGCTGCCAGTAAATTCTGATCGTCTGCACAGTTAAAACGAAGTTGATGACCGTCTCGGGTCATCAACTCAATAGTATGGGTATTCATGTTTTATCTAAGCTCAATAAAAAGGGCTACTAAGATCATTAAGACGATCCGAGTAGCACGGTGTTAAAATTAAGCCGCAATGCGTGCTAATGAGGCTTCAATATCGGCCTGTGCTGTCGTGTTAGGTAGTAAACCAAACTTATCGACCAACACCTGTACTAGATTGGGGGTTAAAAATGCCGGCAACGTCGGCCCTAAACGAATATTACGAATCCCTAGCGCCAACAAGGTCAGTAAGACGGCGGCGGCTTTTTGCTCAAACCAAGAGATAATTAAAGACAAGGGTAATTCATTCACATCACATTCAAAAGCGCCCGCCAGTGCTGTCGCAATTTTAATCGCCGAATAGCTGTCATTGCATTGCCCTAAATCTAATAGACGAGGAATGCCGCCAATGTCTCCAAAATCATGCTGATTAAAACGATATTTAGCACAACCCAAAGTCATAACCACGGTATCTTGTGGTGCTTGCTCAGCAAAATCAGTGTAATAATTACGACCCGATGCAGCACCATCACAGCCGCCCACTAAAAAGAAATGTTTAATCGCGCCTGATTTAACCGCATCAATAACTTTATCCGCCACACCCATCACCGCATCACGACCAAAACCAATGGTAATGGTTTTTTCACTAACGTTAGTTTTAAACCCAGGCAAGGCTTTAGCCGCTTGTATTAATGGGGCAAAATTCTTATCACTGATATGACGCACACCCGGCCAACCTACAGGACCCGCAGTAAAAATCCGTTGACGGTATTGCGATAAAGGCTCAATGATACAATTAGAGGTCATCAATATAGGGCCGGGGAACTCAGCAAACTCTTTTTGTTGATCTTGCCATGCGCCACCGTAATTTCCAACCAGATGCGGATACGCTTTTAATTTTGGATACGCATGAGCGGGTAACATCTCGCCGTGCGTATAAATATTAACGCCAGAATCTTTAGTTTGTTCTAGCAAAGTTGCTAAATCGCCTAGATCATGACCCGAGATCAAAATGGCTTTGCCTAATGTAGGGGTAATTAATACCTGCGTAGGTTGTTGAGCCCCAAAACTGCCGGTGTTAGCATCATCTAATAAGGCCATCACTTCCAGATTTAAGGTCCCTAAGGCCATCGATCGATTCAATAAGGCCTCAGCATCCGTAGGGGCTGTACTTAAAAAATCCAGTGCGTCTTCAATACCAGCATACACAGTGGCACTTTCTTTACCCAAGACATACGCATGATGAGCATAGGCACAGACCCCTTTTAAGCCATAAAGCACTAATGATCGTAAGCCAATAATATCTGGGCCTACCATTTCAATGCCTGCATTAATACCCACCGTAGCCGCTTGTTTCAGTAAACCCTCTAAATCTTCAGCCGGTTGCCAGACTGCAGAACCCGTTAATTCTTCAGGTATTTGGCCCGCCGCCAGTGCCGCCTTCATATAACTTTGCTTCACTTGATCACGTATGGTTGCGGCTTCCTGTAACAGAGTGCTAAAGCGAGTCGCATTAAAATTAACATTCGTTAACGTGGTAAACATCCCATAAAGGATAAATTCGTCGGCCGCATTATTCGGCACATTAAGAGCGCGGGCACGTTTGGCATATTGAGCAATGCCTTCAATAGCGTGTATGAGTAAATCTTGCAAATCAGAGGTCGTGGCATCTTTACCGCACATGCCTTTGGCAGTGGCACAACCACTTTCGATATTAGAACGATCAGTTTGTTCACATTGGTAGCAAAACATCAGGTACTCTCCTAGAAATTAAATGGACGTTTAGAGACAGGTTTTTTAAGATTTATCTCCATTACTAGGGTAAAAGCACTTAACATGCCAACCGATATACCTTGCATTTAAAGGGTCATTCAAGGTATTGTTGTCTAATTAACATCAGCTTAAGCTGTGTAATTGACAACATCGTCATCATTATGACTACAACCCTTTTCTTTACCTCACTTATTTCGATTGTAGCCGACTTGTCAATGCACATGTCGGCCGAGCAGCGCTATCAACGTTTATTACAACACCTAGGCCAACTATTTCCCTGTGATGCCTCTGCTTTACTGAAGTATGAAAACCACAGTTTGATACCACTAGCGGTTAATGGCTTATCTGAAGACACCCTTGGGCGACGTTTTTTAGTCAGTGAACATCCACGTCTAGCCAAAATTTTAGCGTCTACTGAAGCAGTACGTTTTGCTGCAGACTCCAAATTGCCTGATCCTTATGATGGACTAATTGAATCTGAAGGCGATCAATTACGGGTACACGATTGCATGGGTACCACACTGTTTATCGATGGCGAAATATGGGGAATATTAACGCTTGATGCCTTAACGCCGGGGACATTTGATCTAATCAATCCCTTAGAATTTAGCACCTTTATTAGCCTAACCACCGCCACGGTTAAAGCGGCCGAACTGATTATCTCTTTGGAGCAGCGGGTGCGTTATGCAACCCAAAACTTATTTACAGAACGTATCGCTCATGACATGATCGGTGATAGCGACTGCATGAAGACATTGCGCAATGAGATTTCTATCGTAGCACCCTCAGACCTAGCCGTTTTAATCTTAGGTGAAACGGGTGTCGGTAAAGAACTGGTTGCACAACGTATTCACATGGAGTCGAATCGTGCGGATCAAGTCATGGTATATGTCAATTGTGCGGCCTTACCGGAGAGCATTGCTGAAAGTGAATTGTTTGGACATGTCAAAGGGGCGTTTTCTGGTGCGACGTCTGATAGAGCAGGCAAATTTGAATTAGCTGACGGTGGCACCCTTTTTCTGGATGAAATCGGTGAACTCCCTTTGTCGATTCAAGCTAAATTATTGCGTACTTTGCAAAACGGTGAGATCCAACGGGTAGGAAGTGATCGGCAAATCAAAGTCAATGTACGAATTATTGCGGCAACCAACCGTAATTTACCGCAAGAAGTTTCGACCGGTTTATTCCGTCCCGATCTTTATCATCGTTTAGCCGTTTATCCAATACAAGTTCCAGCGTTACGTGAGAGAGGTAAAGACGTGCTACTACTCGCCGGTGCTTTCTTAGAAAAAAATCAACAACGTCTAGGTCTTAAAAAACTCCGTTTGGATCAAGAAGCTAAACACGCTTTATTAGCTTATCACTGGCCAGGTAATATTCGTGAACTTGAGCACTTATTAAGTCGGGCGGCTTTAAAATCAGCCACCCAACAAAATCGTCAAGCTGATTTTATCACCCTCTCGCTAGCTTACTTGGACATCACTCTTGAGCACTCTCCGCCCTTAATCGCTCCGCCTTCTGAGCCTATACCCCTACCCTCTAAACCCATAGATTTTAAAAACGCAGTTGACGGGTTTCAACGCCAACTTATTCAACAACAACTCAGCGCCCAACAAGGTAATATGGCCGCGACGGCTCGAATGTTGGGGCTTGATCGTGGTAATTTCCATCGTTTATTAAAACGACTTGAGCTGACTTAAACTAAAATCTGCCTATCGCCATGACGCTTAAAAACTATTTCAATCAATCTCTTGAATCAACGCCATCATATCGTGTACGGACATTTTTCCACTCACGTCGCCACCTTCCAGTAGGCTATTGGCTAAATCCCGTTTGTGAATATGTAGATCAACAATCTTATCTTCTATCGTATCTTTTGCCACTAAGCGATACACTGTCACGGGGCGCTTTTGACCCATCCGATGCGCTCGATCTGAGGCTTGATCTTCAACAGCTGGATTCCACCACGGATCCATGTGAATCACATAATCGGCTGCCGTTAAATTTAAGCCTGTGCCACCGGCTTTTAAACTAATTAAAAATAAATCACCCTCGCCAGCCTGAAATAAGTTAACCGCACTTTTACGTTGCGGCACAGGCGTTGAGCCATCTAAATAATGATACTGAATCCCTTTTTTATCCAATAACTCTCTAATTAATTTTAAGTGCCCCACAAACTGACTAAAGACCAAGGCTTTATGACGATTATCTAATAACTCATCAACTAATTCTTCAAAGGCTTGTAACTTAGAACTGCTCAACGTGCTTTCTTCTATCACTAAACGAGGATGACAACACGCCTGCCGTAACTTCATAATCTCGGCTAATATTTTAAGTTGTTTATGTCCCGGTTGCTCCGTATTTGACAACATCGTTTGCATTGCATTACGGCGTAAGGCTTCATACAAAGTACGCTCAGGCGCGCTTAATTCAATGTGTAAGGTCACTTCTGTTCGAGGTGGCAACTCGGTTAACACATCATTTTTAAGCCGTCTTAAAATAAAAGGTCGCAATAACTTTCTTAAGCGGTGCTGAATTTCTTGGTCTTTATTATTTTCAATCGCCTGAGCATAACGCTCATTAAAGCGCTGCAAGGAACCTAATAACCCTGGATTAATAAAATTAAATAAATTCCAGAGCTCTCCTAAATGATTTTCTATCGGAGTACCGGTGGTAATTAATTTAAAATCAGCCTGCAGAGCCATAGCGGCTTTAGACCGTTTAGTCAGCGCATTTTTAATGGCTTGCGCTTCATCTGCGACCAAAGTATGCCATTGCTTAGTGACTAATCGATCGGCTTCTGTTTGTAATAAACCATAGCTACATACGATTAAATCAAAGGGACCGGCATTATCCAACATTTCTTGCCGATCACCGGCACCAAATTGATGGACATTTAAAGTGGGCGCAAAGCGGACCACTTCTTCTAGCCAATTAATACAGACCGAGGTGGGAGCTAATATTAAGGTAGGCCCTTGAGGCGCCCTCGCCAAAATCATCGCTAAAGCTTGAACTGTCTTCCCTAAACCCATATCATCGGCCAAACACGCACCTGCGCCCCAATGCGCTAAACGCATCATCCATTGAAAACCTTCACGTTGATAATCTCTCAGCTCGCCTTGTAAAGTAGAGGGCACCTTGGGATATAAATCGCCCATTTCGTTTAAACGGGTTAATTGATCTTTCCAAGGCTGACTGGCGGTAATCGACATGCCAGCGGTGATATCATCTAAAGCTAAAGCCGCTAAAGGATGAAACCGAACCTTATCTTTTTGAACTTCACCTAAACCTGATAAATCATCTAAACGCTGTCTAAGTTCACGCGTTAGGGCAATCACTTGGCCATCTTCTAGTTTAAGAAATCGACTCGTTGAAGCATTTAACAAGCCCATCAAGCGTTGCATATCTAAAACCTGTTCGGAATCAACGTCTAAATTACCTTCAACGCTAAACCAATCCTTTTCTTTACGCACGGAAAACTGCACCTGTGAAAGGCCCATTTCACGACTTAATTTAATCTTCTTCCCTTTTGGCCATTCCAGCACCGCAAAGTCACCCAATTCTTGTAACTGCAATAGAGCTTCAAGAGATGACTCAGGGTCATCTAATAGCCATTTAGGTTCTTTAACCGTATAAAGACTGCTACATTCACTTAATAATTGCTGTAAATACTGCTCTTCTAAGTCAAAATCACGCGTAGTTTGCAGTTGTTGGCCCTCGATATCAGCTAAGACCGTAGAACCACCCGTGCCTGGCAAATATAACGGCCCTCCGTCATTAAACGGTTGCACAAACACATCAATTTGAATACCCTGCCCCATCGGCTGTAAATGAATATGCAAGCGACTATCGGTGTCAACTTCGACCGCGTGTTTTGATGCACCACCAATATCCGATTGCACTGTCAGCATAGAAGAGATTGATGAGATAGAGTCAATGACTTGTTGACGCGCAGAAGTAGGCACCGTTAAGCCATTTTTACCTAAGATCTCAGCCACCTGACGATGAGAATCAGTAATCGGATACACTAAAAGCCCATTATTCGCCGTCCGTTGAAGCATTATTTTTTGCTGAGAAACCTGCGGTACAATGGAAATGTGTAAGTTCTCGCCTTGTTCTTTGACTAATAGTTGAGGTTCTGATAAACGCATATCAATCGGCGCATCATAACTTTCTTGACCCGACCAAAATATAGCCGGGTGACCGACTGCATCAATAATCGAGTGACTGGGTAGCACATAAATTTCTTTGGCATAATAGCCGTAAAAATTGGGATCTTTATCAATTTGAATATGCGAGCAAAGTCGTCGATCTTGATCGGTTAAATAATCAAACTCGTCTATATTATGGTAGAGTCTTTTTAAGCCGATCACTCGGCCCTTTGTCCATCGGCCCGTTTTGCCTAAGCGCTGTTCTTTGGGCTCTAAGAGAATTGAGCTATTGGATAAAATTTGCAGGGTCCAAACGATACGCAATTCTTTTTCCGCTATCACCGTAGAATCAGTCGTTAATTGACTTAATGCATCCAATGCTCGTTGCCAACTGGAAACTTGAGGCACCAAGTCGAGTATTGCTATAAACGGTAACGCAGCGTGTTTCTTAGCGATACGTCGACAAGCGTCACTTTTATACTCTAAACGCTCTAATAAGGTGGCGCTGACACACGCATAAAAAATATAATCTCGGTCTTGAGCTCGCTGACACAGTTTAGCTAACTGCTCAACATAACTCCCTCCGGTTCGACTTCCTTGCGTTAGAAGAGTCGACTCGCCAATCCAAAACAATAACAAGCCCTGAAATAAAAAAACGTAAGGAGTTTGAGCAAAGGTGGTCAAAAAAGCATTTGAATCCAAAGCTGACTTACCTTGAATGATATCAACCGCCTCTAATAACATTTTATTAAGCCAATAAAATTCGTCTTCTATTCCACGCTTATTAGTTATTTGTATTAATTGTCGCAACAACACCATATTGTTAGGTTGACGACTTCTTAATAAAGCCAATTTAAAAAAGTATCCGTTTAAACCTTCTAAACCAATGGCGCGTTTACCTTCTTCTTTTTTAAGCGCTTTAAGCGCCATATTAAAGTAAACAATGGCGTGATCATTTTGATTTTGAAAAAACTGCAACAGCCCCATCAAGGTTAAACCATCCGCAGAAAAATCAGGCTCTAACCACTGAGCAACGTCCTTAAATTGCCCTTGATACAATCTATCTTCAATAACAATACGCCTGATAAAATGCTCTTGAGATTTGTCTTTACCCAAAAACCTTTCTAATAATTGACGCTGAAAAGTTACATCGTCTAATTGCTGATGACTTTCGTATAAGAAATAATTTAAAACAAGGGCTTTGATGATATCTGATAACGCCGCAAACCAAACTTCGTCATAGTGTTTAAAAAATATCTTGTTAATTTCACAAGTAAAAACCGCTTGATGAGCATTATAAAAACGATCTAAATTAGCCGCGAAGGCGTTGTCATTGCCTTGATACAAAAAAATACGTAATTGCTTGATGGTATGATAAAGATCCACCCGAGCCGAATAATAAAAACTCGGCTGCGCAATCAATATCTGGGTGAGTTTATTAAACCACACCTCATTAATCGCTATCCGCATCAGATATTCAGATATATCTTCATTACAACGCCAGCCATCTGAAGTCACACTAATTAAACGAGTTTTAATTAATTTCTCTCGTAATGGTTTATCGATGAGGGATATTTTCTTAGCTTCAATACATCCAATTGTTTTAAACAACACTTGTAAAGATGACTGAGCTGTCGGGGCATAAACAACCGACAGCACTAACATCACCGTTTGTTCATCATTCGATAACGCATGAAAAGAAGCGATTAATTTATCACTCATAAAATATTGGCATAATCTTGCTCAAGTTGACGAAAGTTTAACGAAGTCATGAAGCGACTAAAACTTAACCAGGAGGATAACCCCATTAAGTCTTTAAATTGTGGCGGTAAAAAGTGTGGTGCGATAACTGTGCCTTCTTCCACTAAATCCACTAACACTTTCATATCTTCAATCATTGTTTTTCCACAAAAGAGTAACGGAATACGATCAGGCTTACCTTTACTAACCGCTAAACGCATAAAATTATAGGTTAATACAAAGCCTTTAAGATAGGTTAAGTCTTTAGTAAAAGGTAAGCCATCAGCACTACTGCCTCTAAATACTCGACTACTTAAGGTATAACTTTCTTCTTCATCTAAGCCTTTGTCTCTAAAGAAAGCAAAGATCTCCATAAAGTCAGCACCTTCTTCAGCTAGGGTAATCGCTCTAACTCGATTAATCAAACGCATTAAACGTTGAGGTGTGGAACTAAAGGTTAAAATTTCCATTAACACCGCTAAACCTTCTTGTGTGACTGTGGCCGATGGAGGTCCTTTACCTAAGAACGTACAATAAGGTTGCGCTAAACCATTTAAAGTGGTGCCCAGATGCACCCAAATTTCATGGACCTCAAGTACGCGTAAATCTCGCATGTTAAATAAAGCATCGGCACGTAGTTTAATATAATCAGTGCCCGCGGCAGCATCGGATAAGATACCATCACTCAACATGGCGCGCAATCCATCACCGGGAAATACACTTTCTATTTTTTCATTTAAAATCACCACAGCTTCTTTTGCGGTAATGATTTTTGGGGCTTCTTCAAAAAAGTCTAATTGTAACAACTGTGACAATGTGGCCTCCATCATACTGCCCAAATTAGCAATGGTTGGATCGCCGACATGAAATACGTCTTGAGAAGAGCCATACAATTCTTGTGAAATATTTGAAAACAACGGTGTGCCTCTCGCCTCAAGCATACTCACCACATCTTGATACTCTCGACTAATTCGCCGCATAATCACACTTAAGGGATTAAGTTGCCCTAACTTACGGACCAAATCTCGCTCAATTTGATAAAATTCTTGCTTTTTTTCAGCAGGATCAAACCCCAAAGGCCGATTCCGATAATATTCGATCTTCACATCGGGCAGCTCTTTACATTTATTCTTAAAAAAAGCCTGCTTAATACTATCGTCCCATTTTATCGCATCAAGAATTCGAATCGGTTGTTGAGCTTTTACAATTCGATCAGAAAGTGCCTTAACTTCTGTTAAATAAGTTGAGGGTTTAGCAATTTTTCCACTCATAATGAAGTCATCCGTTCGTTATCCAGCCTTTTAAGGCAAAAGTTACGTGCTTGGTAGGTATATATAGCAGAACTCTCTCTGTAATATCAACCGCTTTGATAACCTGACGTCTAAAATCAGAAATAAAAGTTAAATTATTTTATTTTTTTGTTTTCTTAAGTTTAATTTAAGACTAAATAGTAGAAAATAGTCACAAAGTGACACCCGAGATTTAATGATGAACAAGCGACAATTACAAAACCCTATCAATAACGATGCCGATGAGATTAGCTCAAGACGTAAATTTCTTAAGCAAATGGCTTATGGTTCTATTCTCGCTTTAAGTGGCTCTGGAATAGCAAGCGCAAACGTAAGAGATATTATAAAACCTAGCCATCATGGAAAGGCGGTTGGACACGCTCAGCCAACAAAAATAAAATCGGACTCCCTTCGTTCCCGTATTCTTGCCAACAATCGGCATGAAAAACCTATTATATTACCCAGCCACAAAACACTTTACTTGGCCAACACCCATACCGGTGATAAACGTCAGTTAACATATTTTGAACGCGGTCGTTATGTTAAAGAAGCGCTTAACGAAATCAATTATTTACTTCGTGACCATCACACCGATGACATTCATCCGATTGATACTGCCTTGCTGGATCAATTACACGATTTAAGAACCTCATTAAATCTTAACAAACCGTTTCATATTGTGTGTGGTTACCGTTCACCCACTACAAATTCTGAATTACGTAGACACAGCAGTGGTGTTGCGGAACATAGTTTCCACATGCAAGGTCGCGCGATTGATATTAGAGTCGAAGGCTTAGATGCCTGCACTATAAAAAATGCCGCCCTCGCTATGGCACGAGGGGGGGTAGGTTATTATCCTGAAAGCAACTTTGTGCATATAGATACGGGCGATATTAGAACGTGGTAAAAATACCGATAGATAACGCTATAACTCTTTATCGGGATTTCCCACCTCGACCTCAGGCTTTAAAACTTCATTAGGCTTTATTTCCGTACCCAGCTTAATCTCTGCAGGCACTTCAACAACCGGCGGAGCAAATATATCCTGATCGGATACATCTCCCCCCTTTTTAAGCTCTGCTTTTAAAATCTCATCATAGCCATAGATATCAGAAATAAACGCTAAATTATTATGCTGATCCATGAATGAGGTCACATAAAAGAACAACACGGGAATCGATTTCTTTAGAATCACTCGCTTAGTCTTTTCGGTCTGTAACGCTTCCGTGATAGCCTCTTTGGTCAATTGGTTTTTAAGTACAAACTCGGCCAATTGCGCAGGATGTTCTACTCGAACACAACCATGACTAAAATCTCTGCGGGTGCGACTAAATAAATTATGTGACGGCGTATCGTGCAAATAAACATCATTTTTATTAGGGAACATAAACTTAACTTTACCCAGCGCATTCTTTTTACCAGGACGCTGTCTAATTCTGATAGAGCCTTGATTTAAACCTTGTATCGCACCCGCCGTAAAAGGAATTTCTTTAGCGCCTCCTCCAAACGTTGACACCATCTCCATATTTTCTTTTGCGAGATAATTCGAATTTTGCAATAATTTGGGTAATATTTCTTTTTTAACAATATTGTAAGGTACATTCCAATACGGCATAAAATCAATAAAACGCATTTCCGCCATTAACACGGGCGTTTCATTTTGCATCGCCTTACCCACCACCACCCGCATGTTGGTCATATTGGCGTCGATCTCATTCACATCATCAAAAGCCCATAATTGAAAGGCCGGGATATTCACAATAATAGAAGCCCCTGCACTCACCTCGGGCAACCAACGTAACCGCTCCATCGCTAATTCAATTTGATTAACGCGCTGTGCAATAGGAACATTTAAAGCTTCAACGGTACTTTTACCCAATACCCCATCCGGCGTTATCCCATGTCGGGCTTGAAACTTTTTAATGCCGCCTACCAGTCTTTCGCTATAACGATGATTCTTGGTTAAGAGGCTATCATTAGCTTTAGGTAAATCACCCACCGCCACCAAAAAAACATCTAACTCACCTGCATTTGATAACGTCTCGCCTGGCTTTATAGAGACAGTAGATACCAAATTATAAGCAACATGTGCTTTTTGCAGTAACTGATAAACCGCTAAAGATTTTTTTAAACTTTGATATTGTTTGAGTTTAGGTTCAACTAACTCGGGTAATTGTGCCAATGTATTCGCATTAAGACTGTCATTGATCACCGTGGGTAAATCAATCTGCTTTTTTTCTCTTAACTTAAGGTTAAAGTTAATTTGTTTAGGATTAACCCGCCCATAATGCAAATCATGAAAATACCGCAATAACGATAAACTAACCGCCGTGTCATAGAGAACTAATGGCCTATAATCGTTGGCAACCCCGACAGCCTCTGTGGGACGTTTTTGTTGTAACGCTGTCACATCATAGGCCTCTGGATCTAAACCATTCACTGCTGCGTTTTCTAATAAACTTAAAGCATCCAGTCTATTTTTTTCTGCCTGAGGATTACCTTGCCAGAGTAACTTATTACCCGCCATTTTATACAGAGCCTCTAAATCCTCAGCCCGATTAGTAAAATCAGCGCGTTGTAAATAAGTATGCTGTTTTGAGGCAATAACTTGGCTAATTTCATTCACTAACGAACTGTCATCTGCCCATAAGCTTTGACTTGCGGCGCTCAAAAAAATAAAAACCAATAGATGACTTCGAAAATCAGGATATTTTCTGAACAAAGTTTTACCTTGCATACTTACTCTCATTTGTTTTGTTACAGAACCGTTCTTCGAAAAATAAGTTCCTAAAATTCTGTGTAAATAAACTCTCTAGCAATAAACCAAAAGTGCTCAATGATTCACTAAGGCAATACTAAAAGACAGACTTTTTTCATAACCGCTATAAATTAATGGGCTATTTTACACTATCTTAAGGTCAACCCAATGATAAGTCTTAGGGTTTAAGTAAGAATATTAACAAATACGGGGTAAAGGATCATCCTCTAACTCTTGTAAAAGGCGCTCTCCTCCTAACAAGGTTTCAAGCAAAGCATAAGCGGGCCCCTCTTCTATTCGCCCTATAATAGCGGCGTCTATATACCCCTTACGCCTTAAATCTTGTAAGGCCGACTCTGCTTCGCTGGGTGCCATAACCGCCAACACGCGACCTTCACATGCCATATATAAAGGATCATACCCGAGCATTTCCGCGACCATTTTAACCGACTCATGAATGGGAATACTATTCTCATAAAAACGCACACTGTGTTGTGTCGCTTGAGCAATTTCATGTGCAATGGTGGCAATTCCCCCTCGAGTTGGATCACGCATAAAACGTAAACCAGACCATTTAAGCAAGGCTTCTGTAATAGGAAGCACACTGGCCGCGTCGGATTGCAATGCACCGGATAAACCAAACTGCTCTCTGGCTAACATAATCGCGGTGCCATGATCACCTGCGGTACCACTTAATAAAATAACATCACCGGCTTTTATTTGTTTAATGCCTAACTTTAAACCCAAAGGCCGCAACCCAACTCCCGTAGTTGCAAAGTAAACGCCCCCACCCTGACCGCGTCGTAACACCTTAGTATCTCCAGCGACTATTTTTACCTCACACGCTGCACACGCTTTAGCCATACTTTGAATGACTCGATCTAAAACCTCTATTTCTAGACCCTCTTCAACAAAGACATTTAACGTTAAATACATCGGTTTCGCACCAGACACGGCTAAATCATTCACAGTTCCATGTACGGCTAAACTACCAATATTGCCACCCGGAAATTCTAACGGTTCTACCGTAAAGCCGTCTGTGGTTATAACCACCTCACTATTGGCTAAGTCTAAAGGAATTAAAGCCGCATCCGTTTCAGTATCTAATAAATCATTTTTTAAATGTCGTACAAACAGATGCTCAATCAACTCCCGCATTAAGCGCCCACCATTGCCTTGGGCTAAACTAATATTTTGCTGACTGAAGATATATGACATCGTGGCTCTCTTTAAGAAAAAGGTACTAAATTAAGCACTTATGATACCCCAACTTCTCTTCATTGCACTTTATTACACCTATATATTATGTATTTTATAAGAAGACATTAATCTCGTTCAAACCAATGATAAATAGCCGGCAACATCACTAAAGTCAGTAATGTAGAAGTAATTAAACCTCCTATGACCACAATAGCGAGAGGCCTTTGAACTTCTGAACCAGGCCCAGTTGAAAATAGAAACGGAATTAAACCCAATAAAGCAACAGTTGCTGTCATCATGACCGGTCTAAAACGTTGCTCACAACCGTGTCTAATAGCTTGTAATTGACTGAATCCATCCAATCTAAGATTTCTTATATAAGACACTAACACCACACCATTGAGAACCGCTATCCCCCATAAAGCAATAAACCCGACCGAGGCAGGTACCGACAGATATTCTCCACTGATAAAAAGCGCAAACACGCCTCCTATAGAGGCAAAAGGTAAGACTAAAATAATCAACGCAGCAAAACTTAAGGAGTTAAATAACATAAACAACAGGAAGAAAATGGCGGCAATAGTAATAGGAATAATCACTTTAAGATGCCCTATCGCACGCTCCATGTTCTGAAATTGTCCGCCCCATTCTAAATAATACGCTTCAGGAAGTTTTACTTCGCTAGCCACTGCTTTTTGTAATTCAGCCACGAAACTGCCTAAATCCCTATCACGCACATTAATCCCGACCACAATACGGCGCTTGCCCATTTCCCGACTGATTTGTGACGGGCCATCACTTAAACTAATATAGGCAATATCACCTAGAGGCACCCGCGCACCATTCGCAGAGGTTAATAAAATCGCATCAATGGCTTCAATACTATTTCTAAAAGTTTCAGGCAAACGCACCGAAGCAGAGAAGTGACGCTCACCTTCATAAATATCTGTAGCAATCTTTCCACCAATGGCCGTCTCAATCACATCATGAATGTCCGCCGCGTTAATACCATGTCTTGCTGTGGCTTGACGATTAACAGTAATTGATAAATATTGTTGCCCCGTGAGTCTTTCGACTCGAATATCTTGTGCGCCTTGAATAGATCCCGCCACTTTTGCAATAGCATTCGCGGTATTTTTTAAAGCCTCTAAATCATCACCAAAGACTTTTACGGCCAAATCAGAACGCACCCCCGTTAACATCTCATCGACTCGATCAGAAATCGGTTGAGCCATCACAACTTGTATACCGGGCAAATGGGTACTGAGTTTATCCCTGATCTCATCAGCAATAGTTTCTTGACTCCAACCCTCTGGCCATTCATTTCTAGGTTTTAAACTCACAATTGGCGTTGATTCATTTTGACCTTGTGAATCTGCTGGACTTTCACCACGACCCATATTAGTGACCGCTAAACTGACTCCCGGTATCTCCATAATAAGCCGCATGGCTTCCATTTCCATTTTAATACCTTCTTGTAAGGAAATATTAGGCACCCGATTAATCGCTGGCACAATAGAGCCTTCTTTCATTTCTGGAATAAACGCACTGCCTAAATAAGGTAAAATTAACAACGCTAAGGTAAATAGTGTCGCGGCAATTCCTACAATCAGTTTACTTTTTAATAAAGCAAAATCTAACAACTTTAGATAAGGTTTTTTCATAGCCGCAATGATAAAAGTATCATGCTCATCAGCAGATTTACCTTGTAATAAAAAAGAGCATAAAACAGGGGTTAAGGTAAACGACAACACCAACGAAATTAACAAGGCAATGGCTATGGTATAGGCTAAAGGCGAAAACATTTTACCTTCCATACCCTCTAAGGTCATTAGCGGTAAAAACACTAACACAATAATCCCCACCCCAAATAAAACGGGTGTCGCCACTTCTTGGGCCGCCGCTAACACCACTTTAACTCGACTGGTTGATTTACCTTTCTTTAATGTTAAAAAGCTAAAGGCGTTTTCAACCACCACCACAGAACCATCGACTATTAATCCTATGGCAATAGCCAAGCCACCGAGTGACATTAAATTAGCCGAGATGCCTAATTGATTCATCACCATAAACGTTACCAAGGGTGTCACGATTAAGATACACACTACAATTAAACTAGAACGAATATCACCTAAGAAAAACACTAAGGTAATAATAACCAGAGCAATACCCTCTAATAACACCTGGGTTACCGTACCGAGTGCCGCATCCACTAACTCACTTCGATCATAATACGGTACAACTTTTAAATCTTCAGGCAACATATTATTGTTATTGATTTCATTTACTCGGGCTTTAATACGGCTGACCACTTCTTTCGCATTACCGCCGCGAAGCATCATCACAATCCCACCAACCGCTTCGGTGTAGCCATTTTTAATCACCGCGCCCACCCTTTCTTCATAGCCTATTTGCACGTCTGCAATATCATTGATAACAATAGGCACCGAATGCTCTTCTTTTAAAATGATATTGCCTATGTCTTTAACATCTCTGATTAAGCCCACACCACGAATTAAATATTGTTCTGCATAATGGGGCAACACCCCTCCTCCACTATTGGCATTATTACGCACCAATGCAGTTAAGACGTCTTCAATGGTAATTTTATAATGTGATAAGCGGTCGGGATTGATTAAAATTTGATATTGTTTGTTGTAACCCCCTTGCGAATTTATTTCGGCTACACCCGCGATGCCACGTAATAAGGGCCTTACCACCCAGTCTTGAATTTCTCTTCGACGCATTAACTCCTCAACACTTAAGGCGCGTTGAGCATCATCATTTCTCTCAATAGTGTATTGATAAACTTCACCTAAACCAGTGGAAACGGGTCCTAAAGTGGGATTAATCCCATCAGGCATCCGATGATTCACTTCAATTAAGCGTTCCATGACTAATTGTCTAGCAAAATACACATCAGTATCATCGGTAAATACTAACGTAATCAGAGATAAACCATTTTTATTTAACGACCGCATCTCAGTTAAATTAGGTAGACCCGTCATGGCGATTTCTAAGGGAACAGTTATAAACCGTTCGACTTCTTCTGGCGAACGCCCCCGAGATTCTGTGGCAATTTGTACTTGCACATTAGTTACATCTGGAAAGGCATCAACCGATAAATTCTTAAAGGCATGGATGCCAAACACAACCATACCTAAGGCTAGCGCAAGGATAAAAACTCGATTATGTAAACTACCGTTAATAAGTGCATTGATCATTAGTTATTCCAGTTTCTTACTTTGCAGTTCACTATTTAAATGGAATCCGCCTTCAATAACGACTCTATCACCGAGTTTTAAACCACTGATAACCGGTCTGACATTATCATGAGGGTTACCCAATTTAACGGGGATCAACTCAAACTCATCAGACCCTACTTCTTTAAAAACATGATCTTTATCATGCACCCTGATCACTGCTGAATCCGGTAGAATCAATTCTTGTACACCTCGTTTACGAATAAGCAAATTTGCCAACATATTCGGTTTTAAATCCCGCTTAGGATTAGGTAATTCCATGCGCACAGTCACCGTTCTAGATTTGGGATCTACAATGTCTGACACATAATTTAACTGACCCGTTAGAATCACATCAGTTATCGCGGGAATGGTGACCTGAGCCTCATCGCCTTTATGTGCCCAACTGGATTGCTGTTCTGGCAATTCAGCTATAATCCAAACATGTGATAAATCAGCCACTGTAAATAAAGAATCCGCTGGTTGTATAACCTGACCTACCGTTACATTACGCTCAACAATAGTGCCTTGTATACTGGAGGTAATGGGTAAAATAGAGTGAATGACTTTATGTTTTGAAAGCTGAGTTAACTCATAAGAACCCAGACCCAGGGCCTGTAAATGATCCGTTGCTGTGCGTAAATCCACTAGAGACTCTTCTAAAGCAGCTATACGTTCATGTAAGTTTGCCGTGGCAATGACACCGTTATCTAATAATCGTTGAGCTCTATTAACGGCTAACTGCCTTAAATTAACTTGCGAGGAGGTTTTTAAAAAAACAGCTTGGGCTTCAGCTAATTCATTACTATTTAATAGGGCTAAACGCTCACCTTTAAGGACATCTTGACCTAATATCGCAGCCGTTTCATTGATACGCCCAGTCACTGCTGCCCCAATACGAGCGACGTGTTGCTGGTCTAAATCAATACGAGCGGACACCCGAAATGAATCCTGTATTTGCCCCTCCCCTAACGCAATAATCTTAATTTGCTTAATTAACTCAGGTGAAGCTTTAAAAGTTGAAACATGCTTTGCGAAGGCAACATGAGTCACAAAAATAAATAAACTCCAAAATAAAACTACAATAGATCTCATAACGATACCGGTGCTAAGTCAAAGTAAATAATGGAAGTCATTTTAATCATAAATAAGACTTCAGAAGAAATTTGAGGCAGTACTGCATGAAGGTGGACACTCTTTTTTGGTGCAAAATCAGTACGATTAGGCTATCACTGTCATTTATTTACTAACATAATACCCGTCAAGAGCCATTAGAACAGTTAAAACCACTTAAACAAAATAAAGCATATTTTGTACCATATTATAAAACTGCTCGCATACCAGCCAAAGTATCGACCTACCTTTCTAAACTGATATACTAATGCCCACTTATAAATTACTTTTAATACACCTTTAATAGATTATACCCATGCTAGAGTTATATCTTGATACCGATGATATTGAACAGGTAAAACGCTTTACACGTTGCTTACCCATTAAAGGCGTTACCACCAATCCAAGTATCTTGGCTAAATCTGCACAAGGTTTAACCCATACACTGTCTCAGCTTAATACCCTCATCGGTGCTGAGGCACGTTTTCATGTGCAAGTGGTAAGTCAGACTGTGGATGAAATGGTTAACGAAGCACGACAACTCGCGGCCTTGCCTTATGATATCGTGGTAAAAATACCCGCTACAGAGATAGGTTTAGCCGCTATTAAACAACTCAAAGCTGAAAAAATACGCATATTAGCGACCGCCATTTACAGTGTGCAACAAGGTTTTTTAGCTGCGCTATGTGGTGCTGATTACTTAGCCCCCTATGTTAATCGCATTGAAGCAATGGGCTCTGACGGTGTTAAAGTGGTGGCCGATATTCAACATCTCCTTACGCAATATCAATTAAGCAGCAAACTTTTACCCGCTAGTTTTAAAAATACTCAGCAAGTCTTAGAGGTTCTTAAATTAGGCGTGGGTGCTATTACCTTACCCGTTGATGTTACGGCACAACTGTTTTTACACCCGGCCGTACAACCTGCCGTGAATCAATTTAGTCAGGACTGGCATAGTGTCTTTGGTGATAAATTATCTTTTGAAAGCTAAGGCACCTAAGTTTGCAGAAAGATGGTAAGCGGTTAATTCTTGATGTACTTGCCTTATTCGGCAGAAGCCATTTTTTTAAAATTCCACTGCAACAAAGCTTCAATTTTTTCAACCGTATCGGCATAAGGCAGTGCTTTGAGTATTTGAGTTAAATAGCTATAGGGTTCTAGGTTATTCGCTTTAGCAGTTTCGATTAGACTGTAATGAATTGCACTGGCTTTTGCACCT